>JBDHFN010000047.1:0-23767 GCA_039590375.1 Gemmatimonadota bacterium | reverse complement strand
ACCGCGGTGACCAAACGCGAGCGGGTCGACGATTCGCGGTTCGGCATTGGAGTTCCTCCCTGGATGGCATACGCAACTCGCGGTGATGTTGGCCGCCGCGGTCGTCGAGACAAAGTGCCTTCCCGTAACCCTCCCGGAAAGCTCGTCCCGAGAAAGTGCCTCCCAGGAGAGCTCCTCGCGATCTGGGTGGGGCTCAGTTACTTATTCCGTTCACCTAGTATGGTCACGACATGGTTACGTCCCGCAACCGATAACCCCGAACCGCGGCGCCAAGACGTCGACAGGAGGACTCATGAGCCACTTGGTAAGAGGGATATTCCTGAGCAGCGTCCTCGCTGCAGCCACCTCGATGGGCGCTCAAGCGCAGAACAGCCTGTCCATCGAACAGGTGAAAGATGGGCTCTACGCCATCATCGGGAGCGGAGGAAACGTCGGTGTGCGCGTTACCGAAGAGGGCGTGATTCTGATTGACGACAAGTTCCCGCAGAACTTCAGTGAGATTCAGGAGCTGGTTGGGCAGGTGAGCGATCAGCCGGTCAAATACGTCATCAACAGCCACCATCACGGCGATCACGCCGGCGGTAACGTGGAGTACATCAACCTCGCCGAGATCATCGCGCACCAGAATGCCAGGGACAACATGGTGAGAGGCGACCAGGATGCGCCGCCGAGAGTGGTCTTCACGGATCAGACTGCAGTTTATCTGGGTGGCGTCGAGGTACGGGCCTTCTATATGGGCCGTGGACACACCAACGGTGACGCGGTGATCTATTTCCCTGATCTGAAGACCGTGCATGGAGGTGATCTACTACACGGCATCGCGCCGTTCATCGACTATGGCAACGGCGGTAGCAGCAGCGGCTGGGTCGCCACCCTGAACAACATTCTGGCACTCGATTTCGACACCGCGATCCCCGGACACGGCGCGATCATGGATCGAAGCGACGTGATGAATTTTCGTAATCAGATGGAAGCGGTCCGTGCCCACATGGCGGATCTGATCCGATCGGGCATGCCCAAGAGCCAAGCGTCCGCCCGCATAAGGACGGAAGCGCTGAGCTGGACCATGGCGGAGAACGGTCTCTTTATGCAGAGAAGCATTCCCGGCTTCTACGACGAAATCGCCGCAGAGTTACAGCCGTAGCTGGTCTCGCGTTCCTCAGAGGTTCCTAAGACCGTGGTCAGACAGTCCTAAGACGGCCCTCAGACAGTCCCGACACGGCCGAACGAACTCAGCGCCTCGGCTGCAACATGAAGCGGGCCTCCGTGACACTCTCGATCCTGTCCCGGCTATAGAAGACAGGGTGGAAGCGGTCCGTCGCCCAGAGCTCGAAGAGGTCCTCGTAATGAGGATGATCCGGATCGCCACCCTGGCCGGGATTGTTCACTCCGACGGTTCGGTCCCAGTCGCTCGTGTCGACGATGATGCGGAACGAGGCGCCGGACGTCTGGTTGTCGCCTCCGCCCGTGGCGAGGAGCGTGTAGCCGTAGCCACCGCGGGGAAACGGCCCCACCTCCAGCCGCTCCCGCATGCCCTCGTTGACCGCTTCACTGAGTGGGTGCCGCAACAGAATGTGCTTGTAACCCACCTGGCCGTACTGCCAGTCACTCATGTCCGAGCCGAAGCTTGTCTGCAGACCCCCGACGGCCTCCTCCAAGCTCTGAACGAGGATCGCGTCGCGGGCTGCGATCGGGTCGACCCCAAACTCACCCGGCGGATACGTCAGCCACTCGATCTGCTTCCGAAGGGGGACCGAGCTCAAGTACGGCCGGCCGGCTTCCGGCACCATGAGGTCATAAAGGTTGGCGCTGATCCTCCTCTCCCAGGCCACGTAGATGCCCGCCTCGACGGACGAGGCGTCCAGCACGAAGTCCCAGTCGAGTAGACGCTGACGCGCCGCTTCGGTGCGGCGATCCGTAGCCGATAAGGCGCCGAGCATCGGAACGATCGTGCGCGCCGGAATCGAAAGGGCGTCGGTCTGGAGGCTCATCATGTCGGTCATGTTGAAGCGACGGCCGCTCCCCAACACCTCGACGGCCCTGAGCCAGCGGTAGGGATCCGTCCACGTAAACCCGATCGCATCCATGTAGGGATAGTCGGGTGGCGTCAGGTTGTTGTTGGCCGTCGCGAAATACCCCTCGGGCGGGTTGTAGACATGCGGCTTCGCCTTGATGGGAAGGTAGCCGTCCCACTCGTACCGCCCGTCGCCCGGCACGGGCACCAGGCCACTCCAATTGCGACGGACCGGCGCAATGCCCACAGCCTGCCAGCCGATGTTCCCGGCCCGGTCCGCCCACACCATGTTCTCGCCGGGGATGTTGCTGTAGTTGCTGGCCTCCCGGAACTCCTCCCATGTCTCGGATTGGTCCATCCGCAGACTGGCCAGGTAGGGAGCGCCGCCCACCTCGCGCCATGCCGCACGCACCGCATACGCCACATTGCGGGCCGGATCCTCGAAGACGACGGGTCCGTGGCGAGTATACTTGAGCTCGACCGACTCATCGGCCCCGCCCCTGACCGGAATCGTCTCGCGAATCGTGTTCATCGGCTCCCAACGGCCCTGGTACCGGTACTGGTTCGGATCGCTGGGATTGGTCTCGTATACGTAGAGATCCTCGCCGTCCGTGCTGAAGACGGTGAGTCCCCACGCGCCGAATTCGTTGTGGCCGATCGAGATCCCGGGAAGCACCGGCTCACCCCCCCCGATCACGTTCCAGCCCGGCCCAACCAGGTGCGCCCAGTAGCGGAGAGATGGAGCGGCCTGCGCCCGGTGGGGATCGTTCGCCATGATGGGATACCCGCTCTCGGTTCGGCTTCCGGCAACGACCCAATTGTTGCTACCGATGTCCAGACCGTCGTCGTACGGGAAGTCCAACTGCTGTTCCGCCGAAAAGGCCGGGTCGGCCGACCCGGCGGATCCCCGGGGCTCGAGACCAGCGGCGAGCCGAGCCGCAGCGTCCAGCTGCTCGACCGCGCGCTCCGTCGCTTCCACGGAAGCCAGTCGGTGTTCGGCCGCTATGTCATCCGGCTGAAAGCGCACCGACCGCCGGAAAGCGTTGTAGAGGCCAAGAATGTCCGCCGAGAGCAGGTCGCCGTCCACGGCCGGATCCAGGTCGAGCAGCGGATCGCGGGGCTCGAATATGCGCAGGCTCTTCACCACATCCCCACCTACCGCGGCCACTGCGCGCCCATAGTTCAGCTCGGCGGTGATGTTGCCGAGGAGGCCCTGGTGTCTGGAGATCACGACCTCCGGAGTCCACCTGCCGGGCACGATGCCGAGCAGCTCGAACTCGACGGTCAGCAGCTCGGGATTCGCCAGTACTTCGTCCACATAGGCATTGATGCCCTCGACGAACGCGTTGATGATCTCGACACCATTGGGATGGTAGTGCGACAGCTCCTGATCGAGGTCCCCGCGGAACTTGAAGAGGCGCGTGCCGATGTCTCTCTGTAGCTCCCTCGGCCCGAGAATCTCCGAGACCGTGCCGGTGGCCTGGCGCCTCCACAACTCGAACTGGAAGAGCCGGTCGCGCACCGCGGAGTAGCCCTGTGCGAAGAACAGATCGTGCTCCGTTTCCGCGTATATGTGAGCGATGCCCCAGCGGTCCTTGAGGATCTCCACACTCTGCTCCAAGCCGGGAACGGCGATGGTTTCGCTCGTCGCCTGAGCTTGCTGAGCGGCAGCGTCACTCCAGGCGGCCGTTTGGAGGAGCGCTACTCCGGCGACAAGGGTCGTGATCCGCAGGGCGAGACATCTGAACATCTCAATACTCCAGGGCTGTGGCCTTTCGGCCCGGCAAGGGCTCAGCGCCGTCGTTGAACAGCGCGATCGCGGGCAGTCAGAATCCCACTTGCTCCACGCGTTCGCAAGCCCGCCCGAGACGATCCAGTGCGTCGGCCACTTCGGCTTCCGAAATCAGGAGAGACGGGCCGATGCGGAGCACGTGTCCATGGAGGCCGCCGATACCGATGAGCAGGCCCTCCTCCCTTGCCGCCTCGAGAAGGGCCTTCGCCGTCTGGGGTGCCGGTTCCTTGGTCTGCCGGTCTTGCACGATCTCGAGCGCCTGCATGAGTCCCATGCCCCGAGCCTCACCAATCCAGTGGTGTTGGTCCTCCAACTGCTTGAGCCCACGCGAAACCTGGGCGCCTCTGGTCTCAGCGCGGGAGGGGACGTCTTCCGCGACCATCACCTCGAGCGTCGCGCAAGCGGCGGCCATGGAAACCGGATTCCCACCGAACGTGGAGAACGTCTTAGGACTCCAGGACGACGCGATGTCGGGGCGTGTGATCATCGCCCCGACGGGCGCGCCGTTCGCGATGCCCTTGGCCATGACCATGATATCCGGCTCCACCCCCCAATGCTCGATGCCGAACCAGCGGCCCCCGGTGCGTCCGAATCCGGACTGAACTTCGTCCGAGATAAAGAGGCCTCCGTACGATCGGATGATTTCGGCCGCACGCGCGAAGTAACCGGGCGGCGGCACGATGTATCCGCCCACGCCCAGGATGGACTCGGCGATGAACGCAGCGGGACGACCGTCGGTCGTCGTACTGATCACATCTTCCAGATCGCGCGCGAACGCCTCGCCGCAACTCTCGTCGCATGGTTGCTTGAAGGGGCACCGGTACGGGTACGGGGTCATCACGTGCTTGATGCCGGGGAACGAGGAAGCGAGCGGCCTCCACTCCTTGATCGCCGTGAGGTTCGTCGCCAGAAAGCTCCGACCGTGGTAGCCCCGCCGCAGCGCGATGATCTCGCTACGCCCGGTGTGCAGAAACGCCATGTGAATGGCCGTCTCGATCGCCTCGGTGCCAGAGTTCGTGAAGAACGTCTGGCTCAGCCCCCCCGGAGCGATCTCCGCCAGACGCCGAGCGGCCTCGACCTGCGGTTCTGTGACGTAGAGCGGGGACGTATGGCCCAAGCGTCCGACTTGCGCCTGCACGCGCGCCACCACCTTGGGATGGCAGTGGCCCAGCGACGTCGTGAGGATTCCACCGAAGAAATCGAGGTACTCCCGGCCATCCACGTCCCTCACGTGGACGCCCTCGCCTTCATCCAGCACCAGGGGCTGGTCGTACAGCGGTCTGACCGCGGGGGACAGGAATTCCCTCTGCCCAGCGAGAACTTCGTCGCTCTTGGTCATCTGTGCAGTGCCCCTAGGCGTCATACCTCCGTCTCCCGGGACCCTACTTCGGCCCCGCGGCCCTCACTTCGTCCGCCACCTGAGCCTCGAATCGGCGGAAGTTCTCCCTGAACATCCCCGTCAGCTTTTCGGCAGCATCATCGTAGGCGTCGCCGTCCGCCCAGGTGTCACGCGGGTTCAGGACGTCCGCCGGTACGTCCGGCACTTCCGAGGGCATGCGCAGCCCGAAGACCGGGTCCGTCACGGTCTCGACCTGGTCCAGTTCCCAACTCAACGCGGCCCGCACCATGGCCCTCGTGTAGGCCAGCTTCATGCGGCTGCCCACGCCGTAACCGCCACCACTCCACCCGGTATTCACGAGCCACACCCGGGCCCCGTGTGCGTGAAGCCGCTCACCCAGCATCTTCGCGTATTCGCCCGGATGGCGCGGGAGGAACGGCGCGCCGAAGCAAGCGCTGAAAGTCGCCTCCGGCTCCGTCACACCGCGTTCCGTGCCGGCGACTTTCGCCGTGTACCCGGACAGGAAATGGTACATCGCCTGCTCGGGCGACAACCTGGAAATCGGGGGCAGCACACCGAAGGCGTCCGCGGTCAGGAAAATGACGTTCTGGGGGTGGTCGCCTCGGCCCGGAATGGCTGCGTTCGGAATGTAGTGGATGGGGTACGAAGCTCTCGTGTTCTCGGTGATCGACGCGTCGTCGAAGTCGATCTCCGAAGTCCCCTCGCGCAAGACCACGTTTTCCAGAATGGTCCCGAACATGTGCGTGGCACGGTAGATCTCCGGCTCGCTCTTGAGGGACAGCCGGATGGCCTTCGCGTAGCATCCTCCCTCGAAGTTGAACACGCCGCCGTCGCCCCAACCGTGTTCATCATCTCCGATGAGCCTTCGCTCCGGATCGGCTGACAGCGTGGTCTTGCCCGTGCCGGAAAGACCGAAGAAGAGCGCCGTGTCACCGTCCCGGCCAATGTTCGCAGAACAGTGCATCGGTAAAACGCCCTGATCGGGGAGCATGTAGTTCAGGACGGTGAAGATGGACTTCTTGATCTCACCCGCGTAGTGGGACCCGCCGATCAGGACCTGGCGCTCCTTGAAGTTGATGACGATGAAGGTCCCCGTGGCGGTCCCGTGCCTGGCCGGATCGGCTTGAAACCCGGGCGCGTGCAGCACCGTGAATTCAGGCTGGAACGCGCCCAACTCCTCGGGTGTGGGCCGGAGGAACATGTTGTAGGCGAACAGGTTGTGCCACGCGGTGTGGTTCACCACCCGGACCCTGAGTGAATGATTGGCATCGGCGCCACCCCGCGCATCCCGGACGAACAGCTCTTGCCCGTTGAGGAATGCGATGACCTCCTCACGGAGCGAATAGAAGTGCTCCTCGCTCAGAGACCCTCCAACGGTGTCCCAATCCACGGTGTCTCCGGTCAGCGACTCCTTCACGATGAACCTATCGCCGGGGGAACGCCCGGTGTGAGGTGTCGTGACGGCCGCGAATGCACCCATGTGGGCGAGCCGGCCCTCATCCCGCTCCAACGCTCTCTCATAGAGCTGAACGGGCGAGAGATTCCAGTGCACCGCTTCGCCGGGCTCGAGCCCGTGCATATCCAGTCCTGCGACGCCCACCGCGCCGGTCCCGGTTACCTCAGTCTTACGCTCCGCCTTCATCGCCATATGTACCCCGCAGACTGGAGGGCTGTTGAATCAGTCTTGCTCAGCAGCCTTCACGGTTTGATCAGAACGCACCTGTGCGTCCACCGACGCGAGTGTCACCAAGTTTATGATGTCGGAGACGGTGGAGCCCCTCTGGAGAAAATGTACGGGATGCCGCATCCCGAGTAGGATGGGTCCGACCACCTCCGCTCCCCCCAACTCCACCAACAACTTATAAGCCGAGTTGGCCGACGCGAGTCCCGGGAAGATGAGCACATTAGCAGGCTTCTTCAGGTCGCTAAAGGGGTATCGCGACCGCAGGATCTCCGAATTGAGAGCCGTATCTACCTGCATTTCTCCGTCGATCTCGATATCGGGCTGCAGCTCCTTCAGGCGCTGCACGGCCTGTTGCACCTTCTCCGACTCGGGATGACGCACGGATCCGAAGTTCGAGAACGAGAGCATCGCGATGCGCGGGCGGATCCCCAGCCGCTGCACGAAGCCGGCGGTGAGCAAGGCGATATCGGTCAGGGTCTCCGCGTCCGGAGAGATGTTCACGGCGGTATCGCCGAAGAAGAGCAATTCCCGATTCCTGAGCGCCACCATGTACATCGCGGCCACCTTGCGCACTCCATCGCCTCGTCCGATGACCTCCAGCGCCGGCCGGATGAGCTCCGAGTAGTGTGACTCGATCCCTCCCACCATAGCGTCGGCATCGCCCTGGCGAACCATCATGCCGGCGAAGTCTCCCGGCTGGTACATCCTCGAGCGTGCCTCGGCGCGTGTGAGACCCTTCCTTTTCCGGGAGGCGTATAGCGCCTCGGCATACCGGTGCCGTACCTCTTCCATCAGGGTCGGGTGGATGATCTCCACACCCTCCAGGTCGAGGCCGTGCAATTCGACGATGTCATTGATCTTCTTCTCACGTCCGATGAGCACGGGCACAGCAATGCCCTCCTCGACGATCTCCTGCGCGGCGCGGATCACTCGTTCGTTGTAGCCATCGGTCAGGACCACCCTCATCGGACGCGTTCGAGCCCGATCGATCAAGCCCCTCATGACCTCACCGCCGGGTCCCAGGCTCGCCTTGAGCCGATCCTCGTACTGCTCCACGTCGATGCTCACCCGCGCGACGCCCGAGTCCATCGCCGCCTTCGCCACGGCCGGAGCCACGTAGAGAAGGACCCTCGGGTCGAACGGCTTGGGGATCAGGTACTCGGCTCCGAATTCGAAGGCCTCACCGCCGTAGGCGGCCGCCACGGACTGGGGGACGGCTTCCTTCGCCAAGTCCGCCAGGGCCCTCGTGGCCGCTTTCATCATCTCGTGATTGATGGCGCGCGCCCGAACATCCAGGGCCCCCCTGAAGAGGAACGGGAAGCCCAGCACGTTGTTGACCTGATTCGGATAGTCGGAGCGACCGGTAGCCATGATGGCGTCATCCCTGACCTCGGCGACCTCTTCCGGTGTGATCTCCGGGTCGGGATTCGCCAACGCGAATACGATGGGACGCTCCGCCATCGAGGCGACCATCTCCTTCGTGACCAGACCCCGACTGGACAGCCCGACGAGGACGTCGGCGCCCTCCATCGCCTCTGCCAACGTCCGCAGGTCGGTGTCGACCGCCCAGCGCTCCTTGTATTCGTTCATTCCCTCCTCACGCCCGGTGTGGATCACCCCCTCACGGTCCACGAAGATCAGGTGATCGCTGGCGACACCCATCCGGGTGAAGTGCGCCGCGGTGGAAATCGCCGACGCTCCGGCCCCACTGAAGACCACCCTTGCTTTCGACGCCTTTTTGCCGGTGATCTCCAGCGCATTCAGCAACGCCGCGGTCGCAATGATCGCCGTGCCGTGTTGATCGTCGTGGAACACCGGAATATCGAGAGCCTGGAGACGTTCCTCGATGACGAAGCAGTCCGGCGCCTTGATGTCCTCGAGATTGATTCCCCCGACCGTGGGCTCGAGGAGCTCGCAAAAGCGGATGACGTCCTCCGGGTCCTCGGACCCGACTTCGAGGTCGAAGACATCGATGCCGGCGAACTTCTTGAAGAGCACCCCTTTGCCCTCCATGACCGGCTTCGCCGCGCTCGGGCCGATATTCCCCAAACCCAGCACCGCCGTACCATTCGACACGACCGCCACCAAATTCCCCCGCGCTGTGTACTTGAACACCGCGTCGGGCTCATCGCGGATCTCGAGACAGGGGGCCGCCACCCCCGGACTATATGCGAGCGACAACTCTCGCTGCGTATTCAGGGCTTTGGTGGGAATTACCTCGATCTTCCCGGGGCGGCCCGTGCTGTGATACTCTAGGGCCGCTTTGCTACGAGCGTCCATCGGAGGCCTCGCGGAGAGGGGATGAGTTAGCTTAGCCGACCATCAAGTTAGTGCGTCGAACGCGCGACCAGAGATTTCATGGCCGTTGATCCCAGACATACGTTAACGCTACTCGCCCTTCTCGGCGCCAGTTCGGCCACCGCGCTCGCCGGCCAGGTATGTCCTCAGGGGGAAGTGTCGGCGATCCTCGTAACTCCTCATTCCATTTTCGACACAGACGACTCTACGGACAGGGGGGTTCTCACCTGGTTCTATAACGTCGCAAACGGGCTCCACGCCGACACGAACGAGGACTTCCTGAGGGGCGAGCTCCTCCTTGGTGTCGGCGACTGCTACGACCCGTTCCTGGCGGAAGAGTCCGAGCGAGTCCTGCGCCAACTGAACTTCATCGACCGGGCGGAGGTGTCGGGAGTGCGCCAGCCCGACGAATCGGTGCAAGTCATCGTCGAGACCTGGGACCGTTGGACGCTCCAACTCTCCGTGCGTGCCCGCTTCGAAGAGGGGTTGGAATTCAACGGGGTCGACGTCACGGAGAGGAACCTGCTTGGAAGAGGCATGACGGTCGGGGGCTTCTACCGTAAGAATCGGGAGCGCCGCGCTGTCGGAGGAAACTTCGCGACCACCCGCCTCCTCGGCACTCGTTGGGACTCCCGGTTCGAGGCCGCCCGTACGCGGGTCGGGAACACCTTCCAACAGGGCTTCTTCTACCCGTTTGTCGGGGAGGTCGGCCGATATGCTGCTGTGCAGTCCTTCGTCTCGGAGAAGGACCTGTTCTCCTACAACCTCCCGACGGGAGGGACCTATACCCACGTCGTCCACCCCTTTAGGCAACGGTCGAGCGAGATCACGGTGGCCGGGAGGATCGGTCGTCCGGGGCGCCTCACCATCCTCGGCGGTGGACTCTCGACGGAAAGATGGGAGTACTCCACGTTTTCGAGGGGAGCGGAGGTCGTCCAGAACCGGGACTTCGACAACGCGGAGCCCGCGCCTCCCGAGATTGCCGACATCGTGGCCGCGCAGCTCCGTGATTACTCGAGCACTCGGGTGAACCTGGTCCTGGCCCAGAGAAACCTCACCTTCCAGCAGCGTGACCGCCTCGACGCTCTCATGGGAGTCCAGGACGTTCCGGTCGGCGGAGAAGCGGCGCTCGTTCTGGGCCGGAGCATCCCGGTTCTGAGATCGGGCGCCGTGCCGAACGACTCCGATTTCTTTGGGCGAATCCGAGTCTTCGGGGCGCTGGCGCCGGGACGCTGGGTACTCGCTTCGGCAGTCAGCATCGAGGGCCGTCAGATCCTCGGCGGCGTAGAGAGCGGATGGAAGGACGTACTCGGTGAGTTCGATCTCTATTCCTACTGGCGCCCGACGGAAACCTCACGGCACACGCTCTTCGCGCGGGTCTCGGGCGCCGGTGGATGGTCCATGACCGGGCCGTTTCAGTTGACGCTGGGCGGATCGTCTGGGCTGAGGGGCCACAGCGTGGACGATCTTCCGGGCGGACGTCGCCTGATCGCCACTCTGGAGGATCGGATCTATCTGGGATCCCCGGGCGGGGACTTCATGGATCTGGGGATGACCGCCTTCGTCGATGTCGGATCCATCTGGGCGGGAGGAGTCCCCTTCGGAGCAGATTCCGGCTTTCTGGCCACGGCCGGCGCGGGACTGAGAATCGGGATGCCTAGCGGGACGCGAGGGGTAACCCGAGTCGACATCGCATTCCCGCTCAACGGCCCCGACGCGTTCAGCGGACCCACGTTCCGCATCACACGATCGGAGCTACTCGGCCTGAGGCGCGGGGTCGAAGATCGGCAGCTGAACCGGAGCCGCCGACCGGGCGTAGGCCCAGGAATTATCCCAGATCCTTCCACCGGGCGTTAGCACACCCTTTGACGTAGGAAACAAAAGTTTTAGTTTATCTTCCCTTCGTCAGGTAACGTGAAACATCTGTTCCCTTGCCTCGGGAGTAGGTAGCGTTACCGAGAAGCATTTTACATTGGTCGCTGTTTAGAGACACGTCATCCCTCAAGACGAGGCGCCCTTCACGAATGTTTTCGACTTCCCGAGGCCTGGATTCATTCGACCAGTATCTGCAAGACGTCGAGAAATACCCGCTCATTCAGGATCCTGCAGAGGAACGGGCTCTCGCGCGTCGTGCCCGATCCGGGGACAAGGAAGCCGCTGAACGACTCGTAACAGCGAATCTCCGGTTCGTCATCTCTTATGTGAAGAAGTATCAGGGCCGCGGCTTGGGACTCGCCGAGCTCGTGTGCATCGGCAACGAGGGATTGCTGAAGGCGGTCAAGAAATTCGACCCGGATAAGGGCGTCAAGTTTATTTCGTACGCCGTCTGGTGGATCCGCCAAACCGTACTTCAAGCCCTGGCGGAGCAAACGAGGTCGGTTCGAATTCCCCTCAATCAGAACTCCAACCTCGCCAAACTCGCCCGCATCGACACCGCCCTCACCCAACAGCTCGGCCGCTCCCCCACGATCCAGGAAATTTCTCGGGAAATGGAAGAGCCCATCGAGACGATCCGGGCTCTTCGACGGGTGGCCGCCAGCGAATTGAGCCTCGACGCTCCCATCGACCGCAGTGACGGAAACAGTGCGAGCTTCGGTGAGCGCTTCGCCGGAATCGAGGCGACCGACATCGAGGAAGACGTGGAGGCCATCGCGCGACGGGATTTCCTCGATACCATGTTCGACAGCTACCTCACCGAGCGAGAGAGGAAGATTCTTTACCTCTACTACGGCTTGGACGACGGCGAGGAGCGTACGCTCGAGGAAATCGGATCCCTGCTCGGCGTGACCCGGGAGCGAATCCGGCAGATTCGGAACCGCGCGTTCGAAAAGCTGCGTGAGAGTCCGCACGGCGCGTCGCTGTCCGGATTTTGGAGCGCGAACTGACACGCCCGAGTCTCTAGTGAATTCAGGGTCCCGTCACGGCAGACGGGGCCCTTTTTTTCGCTCACGGGGTTGGACACCAAGCCCCAGGACGTCGATCGCCTGACTCGCGCACCGGAATGCATACCGGAAATAGTCCGAATGTCCCTAATGTCCCCAATATCCTGAACGTCCCGATGCCGTCGGCGACGATGATCGCGGGTCTGCTCACGGTCCTCCTCTCCCTATCGCCGGGAGGAGCCCAAGCCCAGTCCGAGTGGAACGACAACAGGGCGCTCGAGCTCGTGCAGCAGGCCCGAGGCCTCCGTCAGGCCACCGCGATCGACTCGGCCTTTCAAGCCTACCAGGCCGACGCACGCGGCTACGTGTACTTCTTCATCGATCGCCCCGACAGCGATGAACGCACGCTAGTGAAGACCGACCAGTTGGCCCTGGAGGTCTTTTGGAGGGCACCTGACCAGACCACGCAGCGGTTGGTCGGCCGCCGCGAGGCGAAGACGCTGCCCACGAACATCAATTATCACCTCGACCACCTGACCGTGGTGCAGGATGACTTCGGCGATCGGATTCGCCTCGGCGATGGCGATGAAGTCGAAGCCGTGGTTCATCCGGTCGCGCCGGGCGCCGATTCGATCTACGACTATCGCCTCGCGGACTCATTGACCCTGACGCTTCCGAGCCCCGCGCCCGAAATCCGGGTCTATGAATTGGAGATTCGGCCGAAGGACCCCGAAGCTCCAAGCGTCATCGGGAGCCTGTTCCTGGAACGGGGGACCGGGGCGATCGTGCGTCTGAGCTTCACCTTCACCCCCGCTTCGTACGTCGATGGAAGTCTGGATTACATCCGCATCTCCATGGACAACTCCGTGTGGGATGGAAAGTACTGGCTCCCCTATAGCCAGGAGGTCGAACTGAGACGGGAGCCCCCCCTCATCGAGCTCCTGGGCGGCGCCGTCATCCGCGGCCGTTTCGAAATCCGGAACTACCGATTCAATCCAGACCTCCCGGAGTCCCTCTTTCGCGGCGGACCGGTCACCACCGTTCCTGCGGCCCAACGCAGGAGCTTTCCCTTCGAGTCCGGACTGTACGATCAACTCTCGGACGAGGGCTTGGACCCCTCCCCGCAGATCGAAGCGATCCGTGAACAGGCGAGGACCGTTCTGGGGCGGCAGTACCTGAGCGGATTGAATAGGTCCCGTCTCCACGTGCCCTCCGCGTCATCGGTGTATCGGTACAACCGTGCTGAGGGATCTTTCGCGGGAGCGGGCACATCCTTTCGGCTGGGTCCGACATGGAGGCTGCTGGCACGGGGCGGTTACGCATTCGAACGCAACGATGGCCAGATCGCTGTCGACCTTCGATCGAGTCCGTCGCGGGCGGGGGTCGGAGTGGGTGTATGGTGGAACGAGCTCCACAGCGCGGGTGGTGGTCTCCCCGGAGCGAGCAACGCCGTCAACACGCTGAGTGGATTGCTCACCAACCGCGACTACACGGATCCGTATTTCACGTCCGGAGGCGTCGTCCGGTACGGATGGGGCCTCGGGGCGTCGAGCACGCTCGAGGTGGGCGCCGAATGGGCTCGTCATCGCTCAGGGACGAACGTCGTGAACGGTGCACCGGGGGGGGACCCGGTGGCAGAGTCCGGAACCAGTCGCCCCGTGCTGGCCGTCGACGAGGGCGAGGACCGGGCCGTGGCGGTGACGTATGCGACGCGTACCGCCGCCCGGGGGTTCGAGAGCTCGGCGACCGCTCGACTCGGACGATTCGAGGATCAGGCGTACGCGTCTTTCCGGTGGGTCACGACCCTCCGACGGGAGCTCCACGAGAGAGGCGCCGCTCTCGAGGCCGGGCTACACGTGGGCGTCTCGACGGAGGACGCGCCCATACAGACCCTTTTCCTCCTCGGCGGCCGGCACACCCTCCCTGGCTACGCGTTTCGTTCATTCATCGGTAACCAGATGGCTTTGCTTCGAGTCGAGGCCGGCCAGGCGGTCCTCGCTCCCTGGCTCGAGGTCCACGTTTTTGGTGCAGCGGGCTTGACGGGATTCGGCCGCTCGGTTCTTCCCGACCCCGGCTGGCTCCGCCGAAGCACGGACGGCGTGATGAGTTCGGCCGGGTTGGGCTTGAAGCTCGGCTGGGATCTGCTGCGATTCGACGTAGGGCGGGGCCTGAACGACGGAGGGGACTGGGAATTCGTCTTTTCCGTCCAGCGCCGCTTCTGGGAGTGGCTGTAGAAGTCTGGCCCCGCCCTGGAGAGCTGCGACTCAGGCGGCTACCTGGACCTCCGCCTCCCGCGCGGTGAGCAGCACCAGCTCCCGTACGTTGACGTCCGCCGTGGGAATCTTCACACCCTCCCGCTCGTACGCATCGTACTCCAGCCGCCCCTCGACGTAGATCCGGTCACCCTTCTTTACGTTTTCCTCCGTGAACTGGGCCAGACCCGCCCAAAGGGTGAGCCGATGCCAGTCCGTGCGCTGTTCGGCGTCGTCTCCGAAGGGCGGACGGTTGGTCGCCAGACTCAGGTGCACGACCTTGGTTCCGCTCTTCGTCTCGAAGACATCGGGATCGCGTCCGACGTTGCCTACGAGAATGACCTTGTTGATGGTGCGGCTCATCTCATCCTCCCGCGTAAATTCGCGGCCGACTCGGGAGCCGGCTCCATTGAGCTCGGTCCACGGCGACCTGTCGTTGAGTGGGACGACGGAAGGTGTGGAGCAACGCGGGGCTGCGGGATGGCTCGACGAGCCTCTCGTGCAGAGGCCTAGCCCTTGGTCTCGAACCAGCTCTCTCCCGCACCGCCCTCGGCCACGAGCGGAACACTGAGCTCCATCGCACCCTCCATCTTCGACACCACCAACTCGGCGAGATCGTCC
The DNA here is from genome assembly GCA_039590375.1 of Gemmatimonadota bacterium. Taxonomy (GTDB): domain Bacteria; phylum Gemmatimonadota; class Gemmatimonadetes; order Longimicrobiales; family Gaopeijiaceae; genus UBA822. The sequence goes on along the minus strand of JBDHFN010000047.1, from coordinate 8,864 downwards.
TCTTCGCCGCGCGGCACCTCGAAGAGCAGCTCGTCGTGGACCTGCAGGAGCAAGCGAGCCCCCGTGTCCGCTCCGGCCAACGCGGCGGCCACGTCGAGCATCGCCTTCTTGATCATGTCCGCCGCGGTGCCCTGGATGGGTGTATTCTGGGCAACTCGCTCACCGAACTGGCGGACGTTCCAGTTCTTCGCTTGCAGCTCCGGAATGTGGCGCCGGCGCCCCATGAGCGTCTCGACGAATCCCTTCTCACGAGCGATAGCCACCTGCTCGTCCAGATACGTGCGCACGCCGCTGAAGCGCTCGAAGTACTGGTTGATGAACGTCTGCGCCTCTTCCCGGCTGATTCCCAACTGTCGTGCGAGAGAAAACGCGCCCTGTCCATACAGCGTGGCGAAGTTGATCGTCTTGGCCTGTCCTCGCTGTTCGGACGTCACCTGGTCGAGCGGAATATCGAAGATGACGGCGGCCGTCTGTCTATGGACGTCGATCCCCTCGTTGAACGCTCGAACCAAGGGCTCGTCCCCCGAGAAGTGAGCCAGGATACGAAGCTCGACCTGCGAGTAGTCCGCTCCGTAGAACAGGTAGCCCTCTGCCGGGATGAATCCCTTCCGGATCTCGCGACCCAGATCCGTGCGTATGGGGATGTTCTGGAGATTGGGATCGCTCGACGAGAGCCGCCCAGTGGCCGCCACGGTCTGATTGAAGCGGGTGTGGATCCTCCCGGTGCGTGGAAGCACGAGCTGCGGGAGCGCATCCACGTACGTCGACCGAAGCTTCTCGAGCTCCCGGTACTCCATCATGAGACGCGGAATCTCGTGCCCCTGTACCGCAAGCTCCTCCAACACGGACGAATCCGTGGAGGGGCCCGTTTTCGTCCGTTTGATGACGGGCAGTCCCTGCTGCTCGAATAGAACTTCACGCAGCTGAGGCGTAGAGTTCAGATTGAACTCCGACCCGGCAATCTTGTAGATCTCGTCCCGGATCAGCGTCAGGTCGCGTTCCAGTCTCTCGCTCATCGTCTGGAAGAAGGTCGGATCGATTCGTATGCCCGCTTGCTCCATCCCGACCAGAACCGGCACGAGCGGCATCTCCAAGTCCTCGAAGAGTCCGGTGAGCCCCTGAGACGCGAGATCCCCCGCGAAGGAGTCGGCCAGGCGGAGCGCGGCATCGACGCGCTGACCCGCGTAGTCCCTGGCCTGTTCCTGGTCCACCTCCGCAAAGCTGATGCGTTTCTGGCCCGCCCCGACCACGTCGTTGTATGGAGTGGGCGAAAAACCGAGAAAATCCTGGCAGAGCGCATCCAGATCGTGCTTGCGGCGACCGGGGTCCAAAACGTAGGAGGCCAGGGTCACGTCGAAGCGCATCCCCCTGAGGCAGACCCCCGATCGCGCCAGAGACAGCGCGGAGGTCTTCAGGTCGGCTCCAATCTTCTCGACGCCGGGATCCTCCAGGAGATCCACGAGCGCGGAGAGGGAATCCGCACCGATCTCCGGGAGATTGCCGATTCCCGTGGATTCGAACGCCAGTGTCGGCTCGCCGTGGGGCACGTGGCCAAAGGAGAGATAGGAGGCCTCCCCGACATCCACCGCCAATGCAAGGCCGACGAAGCCGGCACGATGCGGATCGAGGAACGCGTTCTGCGCCCCGAGGGCCACCCGGCCCGCGTCCCGTGCCCGAACCACCAACGCCTCCACATCGTCCGACTCGATGATCAGATTGCAGCGCACCGCCGGGGGGCCATCCAGCCCCGGGGGCGCCGTACCCGAAGCGGCATCACCAGAACGTGGAACGGAATCCGAAGCGTCATCGCCGAGACGTGAATCGGCCTCGACATCGTCCGTGACCGCCTCGTCCGAGGCCGGACCGCCACCGGGTGCGAAACGCTCCATGAGGCGGCGGAATTCCATCTCGGCGAAGAACTTGTGAAGCCTGGGACGATCGGGCTCCTGTACCCGCAGAGCCGTCAGGTCCAACTCGACGTCGAGATCCGTCATGATCGTCACGAGCTGCTTGGAAAGGCGAACCTCGTCCGCATTCTCCGTGAGCGACTCCCGTACGCGCTTGGCGGAGATGTCGCTCGCGTGCCCGAGAATTTCGTCGACGCTCCCGTACTCCCCGAGAAGCTTGAGAGCGGTCTTCGGCCCGACGCCCCGCGCTCCGGGAATGTTGTCGGACGAGTCACCGATCAGGGCCAGGTAGTCGACCACCTGGGTCGCCGGAATGCCGAACTTCTCGTGGGCGTTCCGCTCGTCCACCCACTCGGCCGCCACACCCGTACGCCCGCCGCGCCCGGGGTTCAGGAGGTGGATGCCGGGTCCCACGAGTTGATAGAGATCCTTGTCTCCCGAAACGATGACGGCCTCGAGTCCCGCATCTCTCGCCTTGACCGCGAGCGTCCCGATCACGTCATCGGCCTCGTACCCGTCGAGCTCGACGAGGGCGTCATTGAACCCCGCCACGAGCTCTCGGACGCGGGGCAAACTGGCCCTCAGCTCCTCCGGCATCTTCTCCCGGGTCGCCTTGTAATCCGGGTAGACCTTTTCCCGGTGGCTATTTCCGGCGTCGAAGACCACGGCGAGATAATCGGGTTGGTACTTATCACGGATCTCGACGAGGAAATTCGCGAAACCGAATGGGGCGGACGTGTTCTCTCCCTTGGAGTTGGTGAGAGGGCGGTTGATGAAGGCGAAGAACGCTCGGTAGATCAGCGCGTAGGCGTCGATGAGGAAGAGACGGGGCGCGCTCTTGGGTGGGACGTCCATCGGCTAGAGGCCTGTTGAAGAAGTACAGCCGGTCGCGTTAGGAGCGCCGAGGGTCCAGTGGGAACTCGTGGACCGACGAACTTAGACCTCCCCCCACGCTGGGGCCAACATCGTGGGTGAAGCCACTTGGTTGGCTACAAAAAAAACGCCCCAGGGATGTCCTCAGTCCCGGGGCGTCTTCATCTGCCAGACAGTGTCAGGCCCTGACCACGTTCGAGGCCTGGTATCCGTTTTCGGTCTCCGCCAACTCGAATTCCACTTCCTCTCCCTCTGTGAGGGTGCGAAAACCATCGGTTATGATGGCCGTGAAGTGGACGAACAGGTCATCACCCTCCGGTCGAGCGATGAATCCATACCCTCTTGAATCGTTGAACCATTTCACCGTCCCCTTCGACATGCGCTCTACTCCTTCTTCGGCATGGAACAATGGTTCGTCACGCCCGAAGAGCTGCGGCGGACCCAGGGCCGTGACCGGGTCTGGCGACCCGCACATTAGGTTATGGGCCCTACCCGGTAGCCGTCAAGAAATTCGTCTCGAGGGCCCCGAAAACGCTAGTCGTCTCCGTAGAGAAACTGGTAGAGCCCTACGTTGCGCGTGATGTTCTTCACGTATCCCCGGGTCTCGTCAAAGGGGATTCGCTCCGTGAAGCGCAGGAGATCCTCGAATTCCGGAAGCTGTCTCCAGCGGCGTGCGCGTGTGGGGCCGGCATTATACGCGGACAGCACCAGCGGTAGTTTTCCATCGGAGTAACGCCGCTCCATGTCGAGCCAGAACCTCGTTCCCAAATGGAGGTTGATCTCGGCGGTCTCGAGACTCTCAGGGGTGAAGCCCCGGAGCCCCTGGCTTCGAGCGAGGTCTCGCCCCGTCGCCGGCATCACCTGCATGAGGCCGATGGCACCCGCCGGCGAACGAATGGCCGGCGTAAATGCCGATTCCTGCCGAATCAGAGCCGCCAAGAAGAGTGGATCGATGTTGCGCTCGGACGCCTCTCTGGTCACGAGCTCCCGATAGGGAAACGGATACAGTACGCGAAGAAGGCGCTTGGTCTGCGGGTTTCCATCGCCCAGCACAGCCCATCCGATGTTGATCCCCGCGATGGAGAAACCCCGTTCGATCAAGGCATCGGCCAAGTCGAGGCTCTCCGGCACCGATCCGTCGGCCCGCGCAGTGAGTCCAGCAATGTGGGCCTCCACTCCCGTGTCGAGACCCGCCGCGACGAGCAGGTCGAGCGTGTTCAAGCCGTCTCGGAGCCAGGACCTCGGGGCCGACACCGGCCCGGCCGGTACCTCGGGGCGGAAGGGTTCCTCGATGAGATCGAATGCGAGCACACCGTAGTAGGACAGGACGTCCCGGTCCCTGATCTCGTCCAGGTGCTCCCGGGCGTCTTCGTCGCGGCCGAGAGCCCCCAGGCTTCGAGCCACCCAATAGGTGGCCTCGGCCCAGCGTTGCCCGTTGGGGAATTCCTCGAGGTAGCTGGCGAACACCACGGCGGCGGCCTCTTCATCGTTCTGTTGAAGCCGGATCTGACCGAGCCGCATTCGGGCCAGACCCGCCGACGGGTACGACGACTCCATCGCGACGGCCCGCTCGAAACCAGCGGCCGCTTCTGGGTACGAGCCACGCGACAGTGCGGAATTGGCCCGTGACACCACGATATCGACCGCCGCGCGACTCTCCGGGTAGCGATCGATGATCCATCCCTCGATGGTTCGGACCGCATCCCGCCGGCCCTGTCGGCTCCGGGCTCGACGCCACTCTTCGAGAACGCGGAGCTCGAAAGCAGGGTCGTCGGTCTCGACCAGCTTCCGGAACTCGACCACCGCCGCCTCATGCGTCCCGACCGCCGAAAGCAGCCGCGCACGAGCCAACTGAACCGAGGGCTCGGGTTCGGTATCCGCCGGCAACGCGGCCAAGTGCCGCTCATAGCCCTGGAGCGCTTGATGATTCTCCCTGGCACGATCCAGGACTCGGGCCGAACGGAGCGCGAGCTCGGCATCCACCGTACCGATCCTCAGAACCCCCCAAGCCGCCTTGGGCCCACTCGCTCCGCGTGGATAGGCGTCCAGGGACGCCTCGTACGCGGCGCGCGCGCGCACCATGTCTCCTCCCGCCTCGGCCAGGGCACCGATGGCCGCCATCGCCTCACCGCGTTGGGCGGCCCTCAGGTCCCCGCTGGCGAGCTCGGCATAGCGCTCCAGTGCGCGAGCCGTATCTCCGGCCACCAGCCAGGCCCGAGGCTCGAGATCCCACGCCAACTCGGCGATGGCGGAGTCACCCCTCATCAGGGGCAGAATCTGCAACGCCTGCTCCCCGTTCTCCTGCTCGAGGGAATTGTTGGCCAACTGGAGGACCGTCCACTTCGCCAACTCCGGCGAGTGCCGGCCTGCCACCTCCAACGCGCTGAGCATCGGCACCCAAAGACCGGCTCGCGCCGCCACCTGCGCCTCCCGGGACGCCGCCCACGGACGCTCCGTGGCGATCGCTCCCGAGGACCGGAAGAGTTCGTAGTGTCGAGCCGCGTCGTCCCATCGCTCGGCCGCCTCGAGCGAAAGCGCCAGCAACAACCTGCCCTCGCCGCCCCCGATTTCATCGAGCCACTCGGCCCCTTCGAGTGTTGCGAGCACATCGTCCCAATTCTTCCAACCCGCATCGGCACGAGCGAGCAGAAGCAGGTCGGGGGGAGTCAGGACGTGTCCGGCGGCTCCGAGGTCTCGCAACATCTCACTGGCGTGCCAATACCGTCCCGCCTCGTACTCGGCTCTGGCGGAGTCTACCGTGGGATCAGGTGCAGACTGGAAGTCGGGGAGGGCGGTCGAAGATCGAATCGCGGCATACCGTCCACCTTCGACGTGAAGTCCCGAGCGGGGGCCGGAGTCGGGCCCGGACGGCGAGTCCGCAAAGGACCGCGCCGTGGGAGCGCCCACCCACAGCGTCAGAACAACCAGAATCGACCCGAAAAATTTCACTGGAAAGCACTACTCGGCGCGAAGGAAGTCCGGAAACAGACAATGCATTCCGGAAACAGATACCGCACACATGACGACCAAAAGCCACTATCTAGGAATACTGCCACTATCTAATAATACTGCCGACATCTAATAAAACTACAGACTCAAGACCCCTGCCGTTCCGGCCACAAGAGGCGAACCGGGGATCGGCGGGCAAAGAAAAGGGGCCACCCTTGCGGATGACCCCTCTTACTCGAATACCAGCGGACGGCTATGACCGCGCGCGATCCGCCTCCATGGCGTGGAGCATGTCGATCATCTTCTGAGCAGACTCTTCCATGTCGATGACCAAGCTGTCGATGCGCGCAACGAAATAGTTGTGCGAAACGCTCACCGGAATGGCGATGACGAGTCCAGCCGCAGTCGTGAGCAGCGCCACCTTGATCCCGCCGGCGACCAGCGTAGCCTCGACCTCTCCGGCAGCCTCGATGGACTGGAAGGCGATGATCATTCCGATCACCGTTCCGAGGAAGCCGAGGAGCGGAGCCACGTTGGTGAGCGTAGCCAGAACCACCAGCAACGACTCCAGCTTGCTCAACTCGATGAGACCCTGGTTCTCAATCGCCTTCATCACCCGCTCCGTGCCTTCCTCATGCCGATCCAGACCGGCATAGAGAATCTTCGCGGCCGGCGCGTCCGAATTCCGGGTCGCCTCGAGCGCCTCGTCGATGCGGTGTTCTTCCAGAAGTCCGTCGACCTCAGCCAGGATCTTTTTCGTCTTTGACGACTTGGCAAGGAGGTCGAAGAACTTCCACAAGATGACGACAAAGCCGATGACTACGCAGATGGCCAAGGGCACGCGCATGAATCCCATGTCCTCCCAAAGAGTCGACACCTGCTCCGACAGAGTCAGATCCGGTGCCTCTACCCCAGGAATCTGCAGTAGCGCACTGTAAACACGCATCACACCGACCAAGAGGACCTCCAGCAAGAAGTTCTAGAACGTTGGGGAGCCGCCACACAAGACGGCAGTTCTCATTTTTCGGAAGTCCGAACCTGCCGGTGCCCGTCTACCCTGTCAAGCCCCGCCCACCGGCATCGGATTCTTGCCGCAGGCCACGAGGTGACTCGCCACCTTCTCCTCCAGGAGAGGCACCGCCCTCTGGCACTCCTCGTCCTTCGCCGGGTGGGGGCATCGGGCGTAGAACGGACATCCTGTCTGTTGCCGGATCGGACTCGGAACATCCCCGGACAGCCTGATACGCTCGCGCATCCGTCTCGCCTGTGGATCCCGTCTGGGAGCCGCCGAGAGAAGTGCCCGGGTATACGGATGCCGTGGGTCCTTGTACAGGTCCTCGGCCGGAGCCATCTCGACGATTCTGCCGAGATACATGACGGCCACGCGATCACTCATGTACTCCACAACCGCGAGGTCGTGAGCGATGAAGAGGTACGTGAGGCCGAGGTCCCTCTGCAGATCACGGAGCAGATTGATCACCTGAGCCTGGACGGATACGTCGAGCGCCGAGACCGGCTCATCGCACACGATGAACTCCGGCTCGACGGCCAGCGCACGGGCGATCCCTACGCGTTGCCGCTGGCCGCCACTGAATTCGTGTGGATACCGGCCCGCGTGCTCCGCGTGCAGGCCCACCATCTCCAGCAGCTCGCGGACACGGGCCGACCGATCGGCCGAGCTATCACCCAGCCTGTGTACTTTGAGAACCTCGGTGAGCATCCCGCCGACCGTCATCCGCGGATTGAGCGACCCGAAGGGGTCCTGAAAGACGATCTGAGCGCGGCGCCGAAACTCTCTGAACTGCGCTCGATCGAGTTGCCCGAGGTCCTGGCCATCATAGAGAAGACGCCCGCTCGTCGGCTCTATGAGATGGAGGATAGCCCGTCCCGTGGTGGACTTTCCACAACCGGACTCCCCAACGAGTCCGAGTGTCTCCCCCCGCTGGAGCCGGAAGCTCACACCGTCCACCGCCCTGACTTCATCCACACTCCGGCCCAGGACACCACTGTGGATGGGGAAGTACTTCCTCAGATCCTGGACGTCGAGGAGCGCCTGCGCTTCGGGCCCGCCGCTCCCATCCACGGGAGACGCCACGGCATCGGTGGACATCATGCCGGCGCTCCGGCCCGCCCGCCAGCGGACCCACCGGGATCGACCAGCCAACACCTCGCCGAGCGGCTCGAGCCCCCCGCGACCGGCAACAGATCCGGCGTCGACTCCACGCAACGCGCCTCCGCGAATGAGCAGCGGTCTTGGAAGCGGCACCCTTCCGGCCAATCCACTGGGCTGGGCACCGTGCCCGGGATGGGGTTCAGCCGAACGTCACGGTCCCCGATGCCGGGAAGCGACGCCAGCAACCCCTGCGTGTAGGGATGCTGGGGGTTGGTAAGGATCTCCTCCGTGGTCCCCACCTCGACGATTTGGCCGCCGTACATGACCAACACACGATCGCACACCTCGGCTATGACTCCGAGGTCGTGCGTGATGAGGAGGAGGGCCATGCCGTGCTTCTTCTGCAAGCTCACGAGCAGATCGAGGATCTGCGCCTGAATCGTCACGTCCAGCGCCGTGGTCGGCTCGTCGGCGATCAGGAGCCGTGGCTCACACGAAAGAGCGATGGCGATCATGACCCGCTGCAGCATTCCCCCCGACATCTGATGCGGATAGCAGTCGAAGCGCTGATCGGGATCCGGGATCCCGACCTCCTTGAGAAGGGCCACCCCTGCCGCACGGGCCTCCAGCTTGGCCAAGCCCCGGTGCAGCATGAGCACCTCCTCGATCTGGTGCCCCACCTTGAGTACCGGGTTCAGTGACGTCATCGGCTCCTGGAAGATCATCGAGATCTCGTTGCCACGAATCTGGCGGAGCCGAGCCGGCTTGATGTCCAGCAGCTCTTCGTCATTGAAACGGATGGAGCTGCCCGACACGATCTCACCTGGCGGCGTGGGAATCAGCCCCAGGACGGACAGCGCCGTCACGGTCTTGCCGCACCCCGATTCGCCGACGATGCCCAACGTTTCTCCGGATTCGACCTCGAGGGACACGCCGTCGACCGCACGCGCCACGCCGGCATCCGTCGTGAAGTAGGTGCGGAGATCGGTCACCTCGAGGAGCGGCATCAGCGGTGCCTCATC
>JBDHFN010000046.1:0-24013 GCA_039590375.1 Gemmatimonadota bacterium | reverse complement strand
GGCCTCCGGCTGTTCGTCGCCGAACTTCACACGCTCGGCCAGCTCCACGGTCGAGACCAGCGTCTCGATCCCGCCAGCGCCCCATCGCTCCTCGAGCTTGGAAACCAGCTCGGTGCTGGTCAGCGCCATCCTCCACTCCGGCTCGATTCGTTCCGCGAAGTGCCGTAGAACGTCCGTCGAGGCGGCGTAGAAGTCGTCCGTCCGACCGTCTTTGTGCCACCCTTCGGAGCGTATGCGCTCCAGCTCGCGCAGTGCCTCCTGGCGCGGCGAGCGGCCGCGGAGGCGGGCCAGCATGGGGGCACCGATGGACGCCCACCATCTGGGAACCAACATGACCACGGCCAGAGCGAGCCCGAGGAGCGTCAGGACCGTGGCCAGGAGCCGCCAGATGCTCCACACACCACCGAGCACGTCCGCGGCCGGGCGCGGCTCGAGAACGACATTCTCGTCCAACATCGGCACGAACGGACCCATGTCCACGAACCCCGTCCGAAGCACGCGTCGGTCGACCTCCGTGGCCGCCGCTGCGGCAGCTTCGCCCGCGCTGCGCGCCGCCCCCTCGCTCCCCATCTCGTCGCCGGAGGTCCGAAGCCAAAGCTCGATGGGAGGCAGCTCCGCGGGACCTTCCTGGAAGCCGATCAGCGGGTAGGTCATGCGGATCTCGACCGAATCGCCTGGTGCGGCCACCTCCGTCCACTCGCCCGGACCGACGCTGTGCACTCCGTCCGTGGGTGGCAGCGTGTCCGGCAGGAACGCCACGGCCGTGGGCCGAACCCGTAGCCTGACGTGCAGCTGGAAGGCCAGCGCCAGGGACGGAGCCTCAGGCTCCAGTCGAACCTCGACGAGTCGGGCGCCATCTATCGCCTGGGGCGACTGGGCATGCGCGTCCCCAGCAGCCCAGATCACCAGAGCCATCAATAGGATCGACAGGCGTCTCATTGGTTCGCTCGCTGCCTCCGCCGAAAGAAGTCCGCGAGCACCATGAGATGGTCTGTCGCGGTGTTCACGTCGACCAGGTCCGCTCCTACCTGGGTCAGAAGCAGGGCCATGTCCGCCCGGGCCTGAAGGACGCTGTGCTTGTATCGTTCCCGGATCCGACGGCTGCCCGTGTTCATCACGACCCGCCGTCCACTCTCCGGATCCGTCATCTCCACCCAACCGACGTCAGGCAACTCGTCCGCAGCGCGGCTGGCGAGTCGGACGGCGATCAGGTCATGGGTGCTGGCGACGCGCGTCAGCGCCTGCCGGAACGCCGAGCCGCCGGGGCTCTGGATGAAGTCGCTGATCATGAAGACCGTCGCCCGGTGATTGATGGAGGCGTTGATCCACTCCAGTCCCGGGGTGAGATCCGTGCCCGTCCTCTGTGGACGATGGGAGAGGAGGGTCGCCACGAGCCGGACGAGGTGCCTCGGCCCGGACGCGGGTCGCAGCACGAACTCGACGCGGTCGCTCACCAGGAGGAGCCCGACCCGGTCACTCTGCCGGCTGGCGGCGAACGCCAGAGCCGCGGCCACTTCCTCGGCCACCTCCCCCGCGCTTCGCTCCCCCGGCCCGTACTGTCCAGAGGCGGAAATGTCGACCATGAGCACGCCAAGCAGGTTGCGCTCCTCGACGAACTGCCGGACGAACGGCGACTGTCGTCGAGCCGTCACCTTCCAGTCGATCGCGCGCACGTCGTCGCCCGGCTGATAGTCCCGCACGCTGGAGAATTCGAGACCCCGCCCCGAAAAAACCGCTGCGTACTCCCCCATGAAGAGAGAGTCGACAAGCCCGCGCGTCCGTACCCCCAGGCTGCGCACCTTGCGCAGCACCTCGGGAGTGAGGGGCGTGCGCTCAGCGCGCCCGTCGTGCCGATCCCGGCGACGGCGTAGCAGACCCAATGTTGTCAGGGAGCCGGCACGGTGGACAGGAGCGAGGTGACCATCTGATCCGCGTCGATTCCCCGGGCGTCGGCCTCATAGGTCGTCTTGATCCGGTGGCGAAGCACAGGTGGAGCCATCGCCTTCACGTCGTCGGGAAGCACGTAGTCGCGGCCCTGGAGGTACGCATGGGCGCGGGCGGCGCGGGTCAAGAAGATGGTGGCCCGGGGCGAGATGCCGAACTCCATGAGGTCACCCAGCTCCGAAAGCCCGGCCTGCTCGGGCTCCCGGGTCGCGAACACGAGCTCCACGATGTAGTCCTGAATCCGGTCGTGTACCCGTACGCCCTCGAGCTCCTCCCGGGCCTCGAGGATCTCGGCCGCGCTCGTGGGCGACTCGATCTCGGGGCCTCGGGTGTCACCCGTGAGGAGCGCGACCCGGTCGATGATCTCCTTTTCGTCCGTCCTGCCCGGATACCCGATCCTCAGCTTCATCATGAATCGATCCAGCTGCGCCTCGGCCAACGGGTAAGTGCCCTGGTGCTCGATGGGGTTCTGGGTAGCCAGCACGAGAAAGGGAGAAGGCAGCGGATAGGTCTTGCCGTCGATCGTGACCTGCTTCTCCTCCATGGCCTCGAGCAAACCCGATTGGACTTTGGGCGAAGCGCGATTGATCTCGTCCGCGAGCACCAGGTTCGCGAAGATCGGTCCCTTGTGGACCCGAAACTCGCCCGTTCCCTGATGGTAGACCGGAGTCCCCACGATGTCGCCGGGAAGCAGGTCAGGGGTCAGCTGAATGCGACCGAAAGTGGTGTGCAACGCATCCGCGAGGGAGCGCACGAGCAGAGTCTTGGCTAGGCCCGGCAGTCCCTCCAGGAGAATATGGCCCCCAGTCATGAGGCCAATGAGGAGCCCCTGGACAGTCTCGTCCTGGCCGACGACCCGCTGATGGACCGCGTCCGCGACCTGTTGAAGCAGCCGGTAGCGATTCGCAGGAGCGTACGCCTGCGCGCTCTCGGCGGGGGAATTCGGCACGGGGACACCGTCCTGCCACGGGGATCTTGCGGAACTTATAGAAGTAGTAAATGACCGCATCGACTTTGTCGCCGCAAGAGGCGGCGCCGAGTCGTCAAGCACCTACGGTCATGGAGATTGTCCGTGCAGCTCCTCGATGGGCACGAAATCGATGTCGAACCCGAAGTGTCGAGGACCCAGCGCCTCGATGGCCTGGGGCGTGCGCCATAGCGCGGCCGCCGGAAAGCCAATGACGGTCAACTCCTCCCCCACCCGGAAGCTCCCGATCACCGCCTCGCCCCCCCGCATGGCCCAACCGGTCGCCGGATCTACGGCCGCGATGATATCGGGCGCGGCCGCGTTGAGCTCGCCGTCGCGCCAAGCGACCATATTCTCGTTCTTGTTGTAGATGTGATACTCGCTTCCTTCATATTCGCCGATCCCCGCGAGGTACGCGTCAGTCCATCCGAATCCACGCTCCCCGCGGGACTCCGACCGGGTGACTGTACCCTTGAAGAGGACGAAGCCACCCCCGGCCTCGACCACGGCCTGGACTGGGTCACTCCCAGCCTCGACAGCTTCCCGCGCTGCCCGACCCAGGCGAATGCACTGACTGAGAAAGGCCGGGATCAGGTTCTCCTTGAGCTCTGCGCCCGAAAGCGCGTTGGCTGCCACGCGCACGCCTCCTCCGCTCGCGACCGCGAGACTGCGAGTCAGGTCCTCGGTCCGAGAGTCGTCATAGACGGTCGGGAAGATGAACACGTCGCCGTACCGCGTCACCCCCGCGAATGGCGCGCGCGTGATACCGCTGTTCAGGTTGAACGGGCTCATCTGGACCTCGGGGAGGCAACGACCCGATGGCCCGCCGTCGATGATCGGGATCCCGAGCCGAGCTGCGGTCAACAAGGCGCCGACCGTGGCTCCGCCTGCCTCGGCCTGGAATGTGACGGTGAATTGTCGACCGATGTACTCGCCCAGAATCTGCTCGGGTGTCGGGCGGGCCGGATCGGGCTCGAACCCCTGTGCTTCGTAGCGGTCGATGACGTCCTGCCACGCGCCGCCTCCGCCGATTCCGAAGCTCGTGAAGCCGAACCAGTCGTCGGGCACGTCCTCGAGGGCGATCATCGTGAAAGTTTGGCCCTGGCGTACGGCATCGGTAATGCGATCGATATTCCGCCGAGTGTCGATCCCACGAGAACAGAAGATGCCCGCTCCCACCATCATGTCCACGAGCTCCTGTTCCGTCAGGGTCCTGATCGGCGGATCGACCTGTGCATCCGGTCCGTCTGGCGCGTCCGTGCCACGCGGAGCTTCCACGCACGCGAAGCTCGCCACCGCCATTGTGGCTGCCCACCACAGCGACCCGACTCCAATTCGTCCGCGCATTGAACTAGACCCCTGTCTTGTAGGCAGACGTGCTGCCGAATGGTTTGTCGATCCTATCGGCCGGCAGGTTCCAGGATCAGCTGGTGGGGAAGCCGGATGGTCAGGTGGAGTGAGTCGCCTGGGTTGAGGCGCGGCATCGGATTCGACGTCGCCGTTCGGCGGCTCGTGGTGAAGTCGGCGACGATCCGTACCTCCATCATCGCGCGCCACGGGATCTGGAAGGTGGCGCTGCTCCGACCGTCGATGGTCCCCAGTGGGCTCGCGACCGCGGTGTCCCACCTGTACCTGAGCGTGATAGGCTCGCCAAGCTGATTGTCGACAGTCAGCGTGAGGGGTGCGGTGCCTTCGCCGGGAGCGGCCGTGCCGGGACCGGTGGCCGCCTGGCCGGAACTGCAGGCCAGGGCGAGTGGGGCCAACAGGCAGCACACGGCTGCCAGTGTCTGAAGGGGGCGCTTGTCTCTGGCCATGACGCTCTCCTCGGCAAGAAGACGCGGATGCTTCACTTGCCATCGTAGATGCGCCTCTGAGGGGGTGTCAAACGCGGGGCGAATATGGTCGTGTGCTCTGTTGACACGCCTGCATGCGCATAGCCTATTGCAGCCTTCATCCCGACCCGACGTCCCTCGTTTTCTCCACCCGTCATTGGCCAAGGACGGGCGGCTTGGACTTTGGCGTCTCAACTCGACATCAAGCCCCGGACTGGAAGGTAGAGCCAATGTCGGACAAGCGTCTCGCCGTCGACGTGGGCGGCACGTTCATCGACTTCGTGCTACTGGACGAAGCCACCGGCGCGGTCGAGGTCGAAAAGGAGCCCTCCCTGATCCGCGAGCTCCCTGAGCACATCTTTCGAGGTATCAATCGGCTCGCAGTGGATCTTTCGGACCTCGAGATGATCATCCACGGGTCCACCATCGTGATCAACACCATCCTCCAGGAGGTAGGCGGCAAGGTGGGGCTCATCACGACCCAGGGCTTTCGGGACGTCCTCGAATTAGGGCGTGGCAACCGCCCGCAGGTCTACAACCTCCTGTACAAGCCGCCCAAGCCCCTCATTCCCCGCTACCTGCGATTCGAGGTGCCTGAGCGACTGAGCTACAAGGGCGAGGTCGTCACTCCGCTCGACGAGTCGGCGACGCGCGAGGCCATCGAAAAGCTGAAGGGCCGAGGGGTCGAGGCGATTGCCGTCTGCTTCCTTCATGCCTACGCCGACCCCGGCCACGAACGGAGGGTCAGGGAGATCGCGGCGGAAGCGTTCCCGGAAGCGTATGTGGCAATCTCCTCCGATGTGACCGGCGAGTTCCGCGAGTTCGAGCGGACGTCCACCGTGTCCCTGAACACGTACGTGATGCCCCGGATCGGGGCATACCTGTCCGATCTCGAGCACCGACTGGCCGACGGTGGCTATCAGGGCGCCCTCAGCATCATCCAGTCGACCGGGGGCCTCATGTCGTCCGAAGAGGCTCGCCACCTCCCCATCAGGACCCTCGAGTCAGGGCCGGCCGGGGGCGTGATCGGCGCCGTTGCGCTCGGGAGGAAGATCGGCCAGTCAAACCTCATCGCCGCGGACGTCGGAGGAACCAGCTTCGACGTGGCGATGGTGCTCGACGGGCGACCATTCGAGAAGTCGGAGACGACGGTAAACGAGCGCCCCGTCCTCCAGCCGACCATCGACATCGCCTCAATCGGCGCCGGTGGAGGCAGCATCGCGTGGATCGACGACGCGGGCGGGTTCAGGGTGGGTCCTCTCAGCGCGGAGGCGGATCCGGGTCCCGTGTGCTTCGGCCGAGGCGGGACCGAGCCCACGGTCACCGATGCTCATGTCGTCCTCGGGCGGATCAACCCGGACCTGTTCCTGGGCCACCGGATGGAGCTCGACGTGGACGGAGCCGCGCAAGCCATTCAGGACAAGATCGCCGACCCCCTGGGGCTTACTCTGACCGAGGCTGCCTTCGGGATCACGCACCTGGCGGACACGAACATGATCCACGCCATTCGCCGGGTTACGATCGAGCGCGGGCACGACCCAAGAGATTTCAGCCTGCTCTGCTATGGAGGCGGCGGGGGTTTGTTCGCTGGATCCCTCATGAGGGAGATGCAGATCGGCCAGGCGATCATCCCCTTGAATCCAGCGGTCTTCTCGGCGTGGGGCATCTTGAACTCGGACTTCCGGGAGGACGCCGTTCGGACGTCCGTGATGCCCACGAGCGATCTGGATGCGGACCAGCTTCTGGCCCTGTTCGACGCGCTGCAGGAGCAGCTCGAGCAGAGGATGAAGAAGAATGCGCCCGGCGCCGAGGGCATGCGTCTGATCCACATGGCGGACATGCGGTACGAGGGGCAGGAACACACCGTGAAGGTGCCTCTGCCGCCCCCGGACGAGCTCAGGGCCCAGGGGATTCAGGCGGTGCAGGAGCGCTTCGACGAGCTGCACCAGACGACGTACGCCCACTCGTCTCCCGGGATGCCGACCGAGCTCGTCAACCTGAGGATGGCGGCGGTCCTGGAGTCCAAGAAGCCGGAGCTCGCGGAGATCCAGGAAGGATCGGGCGACGGCAGCGCCGCCTTCAAGGCTAACCGGCAGGTCTACTTCAAGGACGTCGATGACGCGATGGACTGCCCCACCTTCGACCGGGGGGCCCTCGGCTCAGGGGACCGGATCGCGGGTCCTGCGATCATCGAGGAGTGGAACTCGACGACCATCGTGCATCCGGGGCAGCTCCTGGAGGTCGACGCGTACGGCAACCTGATCATCAGCGAGGTGGCGTGACCATGGCAACCGTATCGATGGAGAAGCAGATCGATCCCATCACGACCCAGGTAATCCGCAACGCGATGGTGACTGCCGCCGAGGAGATGCGCCTGACCTTGGTAAAGACGGCGTACAACCCGCTCATCTACGAGGTGCAGGACTTCGCCGTCGCCCTCCTGAACCGAGAGGGCGAGATGTTGGCCCAGGGCACGTCGCTACCGCTGTTCCTGCCCGCCCTCACGTTCACCATCAAGAGCGGCCTCGAGAAATTCGGCACCGGCGGCTTCGACGAGGGCGACGTGATGCTCGCCAACGATCCATATAGCACAGGAACGCACATCTCCGATACGTCCATCTACATGCCGATCTTCTTCGACGGCGAGCTCCAGGGCTTCTGTGCAAACACGGCGCATTGGGCAGACGTGGGTGGCAAGACCCCGGGCGGTTGGTGCCCGGACTCCAACGACGTCTTCCAGGAGGGAATGATCTTTCCGCACCTGAAGCTCTACGAGGAGGGGCAGCTCAACCGGACCATGATGGACTACATCATGGCCAACACGCGCTTCCCCGACCTGGTCAGAGGTGACCTGGGTGCTCAGATCGCGGCCTGCAAGACCGGCGTCAACCGGTACGTGGCGCTCTGCGAGAAGTACGGAGCCGAAACGGCCCGGGAGGCCATGGAGCTCGTGTTCGACCAGTCCGAGGCCCTCATGCGCCGCATGATCGGAGAGATGCCCGACGGGGAGTGGAGCGCGGAAACGTCGATGGATCACGACGGCATCGTCAAGGACGTGCAGCGCAAGATCAAGGTGACGGTCCGGATCGAGGGAGACGAAGCCACGGTCGACTTCACAGGCACGGACGAGACCGCCACGGGTCCGATCAACTGTCCGCTCGCCGCGTCCCGAGCCGCCGCCGAGATCGCCTTCAAGTCGGCCACGCTGCCCCATGAGCCAGCCAACGAGGGTCACAGTCGGCCCCTAAAGGTGATCTCGCCGGAGCACACGATCACGAACCCGTCTTGGCCGGCCCCCTGTGACTCGTATGGCTACGCAGCGCTGATCATCATCGATCTGGTGAGCGAGGCACTGTCCTACGCCGTGCCGGATCGCACGGTGGCGGGGGAATACATGCTCTTCGGCGCCTGGTTCTTCCGCACCGACCCACGTTTCGGCAAGCCGTTCATATACATCGATCCCGTGGACGGGGGCGGCGGCGCGTCTTCCTTCGACGACGGAGCAGACGGGCTCATATTCCACGGTGACGGGGACGCGCCCAACACGCCGGTGGAGGTGGCCGAGTCCCGATATCCGATTCGCATCGAGCGCTACGAGCTCCACACCGAGGAATACGGCGTGGGCAGATTCCGTGGCGGGATGGGGACCATTCGGGACTACCGGTTCCTCACGGACAGCGTCTCCACCCAAGTCGCCAACGAGCAGACGAAGTGCCGGCCCCACGGCCTGCATGGCGGGGCCGACGCGGGGATCAATCGGCTGTGGGTGCGCCCCGGCACCGAACAGCAGGAGATCATCACGGAGCGGGTCTCGTTCTATGGTCCGTTCGTGACCAACGACGTCCTGAGCTGCCGCACCGGCGGAGGCGGGGGATTCGGAGATCCGCTGGAGCGGGATCCCGAGCGGGTTCGATGGGAAGTCCTGAACGAGCTCCTGACTCCGGAGCAGGCGAGAGAGTCGTACGGCGTCATCGTCGGGGAGGACGGAGATGGAGATCCGGTCATCGACCTGGCCGCCACCGAGGCGCTCCGAACGGAAAGACGAGCTTCGGCGAGCGCCTAGAATCGAGGGGGCCGAGGGCTAGAGGCCGGGTCGCCGGGCAGCCAGGCGTCGCCGGGCGCCCGGGACCCACGAACCTCAGTTCGAGGCCGACGCTAGCGCCGGCTTGTACTGGACGCCGCCCTTGAAGACGTAGAGGACGTTGCGCTGGTCGAGGGCGCTCATGTGCCTCAGCGGATTCCCGTCCACGACGATGATATCCGCCAGCTTGCCAGGCTCGATCGTGCCCAGGTCGTCACTCATTCCCACCAGGTCGGCGAAGTGGCGCGTGGCCATGCTGATGACCTTCATCGGTGGGATGCCATACGACACGAACAGGTCCATCTCCTGCCACGTGGATTCCCAGTGGAAGTTCATGGGCGTGCCCGAGTCGGTACCGATCACGAGCCGCACGCCCCCGTCGTAGGCTTGGCGGATCTTGGCCGCGTGGGTGCGATTCGCGTCCTTCGCCCCCTCGAAGTATCCGAGCCTTCCGGGCCAGCGGATGGACTCCCGCACGTCCTCGAAGACGTCCGGCGGCAGATCCCGACTCAGCTGGCGTTCGTCCAGCCGCTCGGGGTATGCCGTCGTGATGTCGTAGATACGGCTGACGATGGACGTCGGCGAGTAGAAGATCCCGTGGTCGGCCATGAGCTTGATGCTCTCCGCTTCCCGCAGCGGCTTCCGGCCTGCGCCCACGTGCTCGATGGACCGCGCCCCCATCTCGGCAGCAGCCCGCACCTCCTCGAGCGTGCTGGCGTGCACGACGATCTGCCGCCCCGCCGCGTGGGCCTCCTCTGCGATGGCCATCCGTTCTTCCCGCGTCATCCGGGCGAGCTGGATCACCTTGATCATGTCGACCCCGGTGTCGATGAGCTCACGGGTCTTGCGCGCGGCATCCTCGGGGCCGTCCACCAGGGTGCGCACGAAGGCCTGTCCCGGTGGTGTGGTCTTCTGGAGGAAATTGCCGGTGACCAGGAGGCGAGGGCCCACGATCCGTCCCGCGTCGATCTCGTCACGGATCCAGACCGCGTCCTCGGTGAGGGCGGCCAGATCGCGCGCGCTCGTGACCCCAGCCATCAGCAGCTGAGGAGCGGAGATCTCCATGAACTCCCTCATCCGGTTCTGCTCGTAGTGGTAGCGCGGGAAGTATTCTCCGTAGACCCCGTGACCGATCAACAGAAGGTGGACGTGGGAATCACTGAGGCCGGGCATCACGGTGTAGCCCTCGGCGTCGACGACCCGGTAGCCGGAGGGGATCTCCGTGTCCGATACCCTCCCCACGTGGGAGATGCGCTCCCCTTCAACGAGCACGACCGCATCCCGCACCGGAGGCGCTTCGGTCCCGTCGATGAGATAGCCACCGACAATGGCCAGCCGGTCGGATCCCTGGGCCGAGACCGGCCCGGCCCCTAGCACGGTGACGGCCAATGCGAGCGAGACTGCTGCGGCGGCTCCGTACCTTCTCATACGTGGCTCCTGTCGTAGGCTCGGACGGACCGTGTTGGTGGAACGATCGCAGGGTTGGACGAGACCCGGGGGTGCGGGCGGAGGGCTTCTCCGGCCGTCACCGGGTACCGGCAACCTCGTTGTCGTCTGGGCTCTTGTACTGGACTCCGCCCTTGATCACGTAGAGGACGTGCCTCTGGTCGAGGACGCTCATGTCCTCCAACGGGTTACCGTCCACCACGATGAGGTCCGCGTAGCGGCCCTCTTCGATCGTCCCCAGATCGTCGCCCATGCCGTACAGCTCGGCGGGCAGACGGGTGGCCGCGGCGATGACTTGCATCGGAGGCATCCCGTACTGCACCAGCAGGTCCATCTCCTGCCAGGTGGACTCGTAGTGGAAGTTCATGGGGGTGCCCGAGTCCGTGCCGACCAGGACACGAACGCCCCCGTCGATGAGCTGCCTCAGCTTCTGGGCGTGCCAGGGGTTGATCCACTTCTTCTGATCGAAGTAGTCGAGGCGGCTCGGATGGCGAAGGGACGCCCGCACGTCCTCGTAGATATCCGGCGGCAGATCCTCCTTCAGCTGTCGCTCGTCGAGCCGCTCCGGATATGCCTGCGTGACGTTGTAGATCTTCGAGACCACGGTCGTGAAGCAGGAAGCGACGCGCTCCACTGCCATCAGGCGCACGCTCTCCTCCGCGTAGAAGGGCTCGGGCCTCGCGTTGACGTGTTCGATGGTGCTGGCGCCGAGCTCGACGGCGGCCGCCAGCTCCTCAGCCGTGTAGCCGTGGGCGGCGATATGGAGCCCAGCCCGGTCGGCCTCTTCCCGGATCGCCGCTCGCTCCTCCGGCGTCAGCATGTGCGCCTGGGTGACCTTGATGAGGTCCACCCCGGCCTCCTCGAGTTGGCGCACCTTGGCGCGCGCGTCCTCTGGCCCGTCGATGAGCCAGCGGAAGAAGAGCTGGTCGGGACTGCTCGTCTTCTGCAGGAATGGCCCGGAGACGAACAGGCGGGGGCCGGGCAGACGTCCTTCCTCGACCTCGCGCTTCAGCCAGAGCATCTCGTCCGGCGGACCGCCCAGGTCGCGGGCGCTGGTGACGCCCGCCATGAGGAGCTGTCTGGCCGAGATCGGCAGGATCTCGCGCATGCGGTCCTCGTACCGGAGGAAGTACTCCGAGTACACGCCGTGGCCCACGATCATGAGGTGGACGTGGCAGTCATGCAGCCCCGGGAGGACCGAGTAGCCATTGGCATCGATCACCCGGTATCCGTCCGGGACCTCCGTGTCGGCGACTGTCCCCACCCGCGCGATGCGGTCGTCCTCGACCAGGATCACCGCGTCCTGGACCGGAGGCCCTTCGTTGCCGTCGATGAGGTAGCCGCCGACGATGGCGAGTCGATTCGGCAGTGACTCCTGCGCCGGGGTGTCGTCGGCCCAGAGGGCGCAGGCAAGGAGCGCCGACACGGCCACCCCGACCATGTGCAAGTAGGTCTTCATCTTGCCTTCCCCTCCGCACGTATCTGGGAAGTCACCCGGGGTCTGGCCTGTTGGTCATCACATCCGTGGACCTTGTGGCCCCTTGTATTGGACGCCGCCCTTGAACACGTAGATCACGTTGTTCTGCTCGAGCGCGCTCATGTGGCGGAGAGGATTCCCGTTCACCAGGATGATGTCGGCCAGCTTGCCGGGCTCCAACGTCCCCAGATCGTCGTACATCCCGTACAGTAGCGCCGGATAGCGCGTCGCCATCGTAATGACCCTCATCGGAGGAAGCCCGTACCGTACGAGCTGGTCCATTTCCATCCATGTGGACTCGTAGTGGAAGTTCATCGGCGTTCCCGAGTCCGTACCGAGCGCGAACCGGACGCCGGCGTCATAGAGCTGCCACACCTTCTCTTTGAACTTCCGGTCTTCCTCACCGTCGTCGAAGAAGTAGCCCAGCCGGCTCGGCCACTGGAGGGACTGCCTCACGTCGGCGTAGAGGTCGGGGGGGAGATCGGCCCTGAGCTGCTGGTTGTCCAGACGCTCCGGAAGCTCCTTGTGGATGTCGATGAGGAGGTTGTGCACCACGGTGGGGACCCAGAAGATCCCCCCGCTCACCATGAGCTCCACCGCTTCGTCGTCATAGCGGGGCTGGTTGCCATAGCCCAGGTGCTCGATGGAGCCCACTCGCATTTCGGCGGCGGCCCGGATCTCCTCCAGGCTGCTCGCGTGGACGGCCATGTGCATGCCCGCGGCGTGCGCTTCGTCGGCGATGGCCATGCGCTCGTCGGGGCTGAGCTGGTTCAGCTGGATTACCTTGAGCAGGTCCACGCCGGAGTCGATCAGACGACGGGCTTTGGCCCTGGCATCCTCGGGGCCGTCCACGGTCCAGCGGAAGAACGCCTGATGCCCCGAGTCGTAGTTGGGGCCACCTCCGCCGGGCAGGGACTTCTGCAGGAAGGGTCCCGAGACGATCATGCGGGGACCCTCCACCCGCCCCGCGTTGATCTCGTCACGGACCCACAGAGACTCCTCCAGCGGCCCTCCGAGATCCCGGGCGGTGGTCACCCCCGCCCTGAGGAGCTGGGCGGCGGAGATCGACATGATCTCCCTCCAGCGGTCCTGACCTTCATAGCGGGGGAAGTACTCGTCGTAAACTCCGTGACCCACGATGAAGAGGTGGGCGTGGGCTTCGTTGAGGCCGGGCATGACCGTGAGTCCGTTGGCGTCGACAACCCGATATCCCGAGGGAATGTCGGTGTCGGCCTCCGTTCCCACGTGGGCGATGCGGTCTCCATCCACGAGGACCACCGAGTTCTGGATCGGTACGCCCTCCGTGCCGTCGATGAGGTACCCGCCCACGATTGCCAGCCGGTTCGTGCTCTGCGCCTGAACCGTCGTGGCCTCCAGGCCAGTCGACAGCAGTGTGATGGCCGTCGCGGCGATCCACACGCGGATTTGGCTCCTGATCATGGTCCTGCCCTGTTCTGGAGACTCGAAGCCCACACCACCCCTTCGTCACCCACTCAGGCCGCCGGCGAATCCTGCCAGGTGACCCCTGTCGATGATCTGCCGCCCCGCCACCGTCGAGTTACAGTTGAACATGGCGAAATGGGTGTGGTTCGGCGCCTTGCGCGTGGAGTCGCCGCTTCCCGAGTATCCCGTCTCCTTGCCCCCGGTGCCGTGTCCGAAGTTCATGCCCAGGGAGTATAGGAGGCTGCCGATCCTGTTGTGGTGGTAGTTGCCGATGTCACCCGAGCCGGTCAGCTCGGTAGATTCGTGCGTGCCGTACCCCCAGTGGCTGAGTCCGAACGATTCGGGGTGGTCATACGACTCGAGAAGCGCCTGGAACTGGCGCGCTCGCTTCCCTCCTTCGATCTCCGTTACGTAGCCACCCTCGAACGTGAGGCGGATCTGCTCATCGAGGATCTGCGGGAACAGCGACGTCACCATGTCGCCGGGCTGGAGAACCAGCACGCCTTCGGCGCTGTCCTCCTGGGGCATGCAGGCCACACAGCCGTAGCCGAAGTTGTCCCATCTTCCCGGAAAGTCGGCGATGCCGTACTGGGCGTGGCCGGGCCTTCCCTCCATGGAGCAGCGCCAGTCGGAGCCGGCGTCGCTCGTCACACCCAGCTCACCCCGGGTCTCGTCCAGGAGGATCGCTCCGCGGAGCGTGCGCTCCCGGCGTTCGGCCGTGGGGAAGTAACGCTGCTGGCGTTCCAGGTCGTAGCCGAGCTGGAGCCACCGCGTCTTCGAGCCCCCGTGGTTGATGTAGTCGTGGTCGGTCTTGTAGGAGTGGTTCCCGACCTTTACGCCGTACGCGGTCTGTGGTGCCGGGAGACCCGGCGTGGCGCCCAGCCGGGTAGTGATGAGCAGGTCGGCCTGAGCGTAGAGGTCCCAGTGGACCGCAGTCAACGCGTAGCCGGGCGGCGCGCCCAGGTTGCCCAGGTCCTCATCCTCGTGAGGCGGATGGGAGATCACGGCCACCTGCATGCCGGTGGCGCCGATCTCGCTCGCGGCCACGAGCATGGCCTGCATGTAGTCCACGTCGTAGACCATCGGGGTGGCGAGAACGAACGTCTCTCCTGCCGTCAGGAGATTCTGCTCGAGGATGCGCCTACAGTGGGCCAGGAGCAGGGCCGACGGGTCTGGCCCGTTGACCGCAGTTTCGGACGTGGCCATCAACCACTCTCGCGACACGGGTGCGCCCGCGAATGCCGCCGATGCGCCCCCCGCGGCGCTCGCCTTTAGGAAATCCCGTCGCTTCACTTGAATCCTCCTGTCTTTCAGGGTCGATGCCAGCCGACGGCCGTCCGGGTGTGTAGCCGGATTCCGTCGCCGAGAGAACGGCTGTGCTCGTGCGGTCGGACTCAGCGCCGCAACGAGCTTCGCGCCGCTTGAAGCTCCTCGATCGGTGTGAAGTCGAAGTCGAACCCAAAATGGCGGGGGCCCAGCACCTCGATGCCCTTCTCGACGCGCCATGCAGCGTCCGAGGGGACGCCCACCATCGCTACCTCGGTGCCCTCCGGATAACCCCCGAGAAAGTCGCTCGTCATAGCCTCGCCGGTCTCGGGGTTCAGGTTCCAGATGTAGTCGGGTGACGTCACGTCCACTACGCCATCCAGCCACGAGACGATGTTCTCGTTCTTGACGAAGACGCTGTACGTGTGCCCCTCGAAGTCCCCCGTTCCCGTGAGCTCGGCCTCAGTCCAGCTGAAGCCCCGGTCGCCCCATGACTCCGAGGTGGAAACGACTCCCCGAAACAGCAAGTAGCCGTTCGTCGCCTCGACCAGCGCTTCGACGGGATCGCGCCCGGCCTCGCGCGCCTCCCGCACGGTCCGTCCCAGGAGGATCGCCTCTGAGAGGTTGCCCGTGATGGTCCCTACCTTGACCTGCGCCCCTGACATGGGGTTCATGGCGATGGACGATCCCCCTCCGCTGCTCACGGCTACGGCACGGGCCAGGTCTTCGGAGCGATAGTAGTCAACGGCGCTCTTCACGAGCACCGAGTCGCCCCAGCGCGTCACGAGCGCAGTAGGTGTCGAGGGGATCCCTTGAATCCACGGGATCTGCTGTTGTATCTCGGGCCGGGCACGGCCGGACATACAAGCATCCACCACGGGCACGCCCAGGTCGGCTGCGGTCATGAGGGCCGCGAGTGTGGCTCCGGCAGGCTCCACACGCAGCACGGCGCGGAACTCGGTCTCGAGATAGTCGGCGAGAAACTGGATCGCCTTCACCCGGCTGTCCTCCACGATGGACAATCCCTGCTCCCGAGTGCGCTCGATCACGTGCTCCCAGGCCCCACCACCACCGACGCCGGCCGGACCGATGACCATCCAGTCGTCGGGAATGTCCTCCGCCGCGATCATGGTGAACTCCGTGCCCTGGGCCATCCTTTCGCGAGCGCGCTCGATGTACCGGCTGGCGTCGCAAGCTCTCGTGGCTTGAATACACGAGCCCACGAGCATGTCCACGACTTCCTGCTCTGACAGCGTCCGAATGGCTGGGCTCTCGACGGTGGCGCCCTCTTCGCCGCTCGCGTCCGGTTGGCCACAGGCACCGGTCGTCACCAACACGACGAGGCAGAACAAGGAGCTTCCACTGCACGAAGTCATGGCCCTCTCCCTTGTTGTTGTAGGAGTCGACTCACTGCGGGAATCAGCGATTCCCCAAGGAGATCGGGTTCTCTATGAGCTCGGTATGGAATACGACGCCTTCCTCCACTCCGTCTCGGTCCACGTCGAACGTGCCCTCGAAATCCAGCTTGAGCACCTCACCGGACAGCCGATAGGTGTAGACTACCGTGGGTTCGAAGCCGTTATCCGGAACCAGCGTGAGCGTGCTTTCCGTAATCACGAGCGTGCCCTTGTGACGCGTAAGCGCTCCTCCGGTCAATGACGTCAGGCGCGTGTACGTGGCATCGGGATCGACACGCAGGCTGAAGATGCCGCCCGAAGGAACGAGATCCCGACTGACGGCGCCGTCCGTGAGGCTGCTGACCTCTATCGTATACGCAAGCCAGGCGCCGAAGAGCGAGCGAGCGCCCGACTGCGGGGTCACCTCGATGGGTTCCAGCGCGATCGGCCCTGACGTGCCGGTCACCTCGCAGGCCCCGACGACGGCCAGCAGGCAAAGGGCGGGCAGTGCGTGGAACGGACGTCGAGTCGACTTCACGAGATACGCCTTGGCGAGTTGAGGAATGCACAATAGGCGGAGAGGTGGCAGCGGGTCAATTGCGACGAGCCCGCCGCCAAACGGTCCAGACCACCGGACAGTGGTTCCAACAGTCGTCTCATTCTCCGTTTCCCCCCTTCCAGCCCGAACTCCAGGTCGACGAGTTCGGCATAGAAGTGGGCCGGCTCGTCAACGCCGTCCCCGTCCACGTCGAAGTCCTGCATGAACTCCAGGATCAGACGCTCGAAGCGAAAGCCGTATGTGAAGATTCGCGACGGCCGGCTGATGTGCGTCGCCGTCAGCGTAAGCGTGCTGTCTCCGACCAGCAGCGCTCCCTCTTCACGATATGCTGCATCCCCGGTGAGGGAGTGCAGAAACACGTATGTGAGATCATCGTGGATGCGGAGGCTCAGAACCGCACCCAGTGGGACGAGGCTCACCTGCATCGAAGAGTCAGAGGCGCTGGTCACGATAATGTCAACTGCGAGCCAAGTGCCGCGGAGCCCGTACAGAGGCGTTTCAGGCTGCACGACCGGCAATGGAGCTGACGTACCCGGGTCCCCCTTCACATCGCAGCCCGTCAGGGCGGATAGGAACACGATCACCAGCGGCGCCACAGGGCGAACGGGCAGAGCGACTACGGATCCAGGCCGCGGCCTTGTATTCACGAGTCGCTCAGAACTGGAACAGCTTGGTCACCTTCAAGGCGACCTGCCGGTCCAGAAGCGCCCAAGAAGCTGCAATACGTCTTTCAATATAGACGAAAAAGACATCGCTCAGCGGCGCGTGTATGAAGTTGACGCGTAGATTGGTGACGAACTCGTCGCTGGCGCCATTGTATTGGACGAACGCGCTACCGAATAGACGCGTGGAGTATCCATATTCCATGCGCGCCCCGTATACGTCGGCGACGAACGACTCACCATCGATCTCGATGTCGTTGTACTCGGCGTTGAGCTCGAGGGAGAAGTGGTGACTGGGCCTCCAGAGGGCGCCGGCGAGGGCGGAACGCCTCGTGCCCGAGAAGAAGCCGCCCGACGCCAGGCGCACGAGACCCGAGAGCTTGCGCCCCCGACTCGACTGGTATTGGACGCTACCCTCGGCGAAATCGTAGCTGCCGACCGGGATGACGGCCCCGGGCACGACCTCGAAGTCACCGAACAGTCGCTCGAAGTGATCGCTGGCCGTAACGGTCAGTCGGCTCCGATCGAGGAAGTCGACGTTCAGGCCGGCGGTGGCGGTGCGGGTCTCGAGAACCGACGCTTGGTTGGTGAAATAGTGCAGCTCGACGTACGGGTTGAGCTCCTGTACAAGACGCCAGTCGGGCTGAGGGTGGACGCCCACCGTGGCGTAGCTGTGGCGGATGCCGCGACGCCTGACGAAGCCTACTTCCGGGTTGAACGAATCGCCGATGGTCCGGTACAGGGCCGACACGTCCCACAGTTGGCCCCGCCATGCAGCCGAGATCCTCGCCGCCGTGTTGTTTTCTCCCGTCCCGCGGCCGCTGGTGCCCGCCAGGTAGGAATGGATGACCAGGTTCTGCCACATGTGGACGATCACGTCCGCGCCATAGCTGTTGTTGTATCTCGTTTCGGTGGTGGTCCCCGTGATCTGCCGATTGGTGAACATGCCGCCCACCTGCACGGCGTCGAAGAAGGTGTGGCGGACGCGTGCCACTGAGAAGTTCTCGGCGGGCGCTACGTCCGTGGCCTGGGTCTGCATGTTGAGGACTCCCACCTGCACCCCACCGATCCGACCGGTCATGCGCGCCCCGCCGTGGATGGGAATGGGCCGGCCCTCGAACAGCCCGATGCGGCGTGAGTGGAAGAGGCGGAAGTCGGCGAGTCCCGCTCCCAGCCGGTAGCCCCGCTCCGGCACGTCTCCGAACTCGAATATGCCGGCGTTCTCCAGGAAGAACTGACGCTTCTCGGGAAAGAAGAGCGAGAAGCGGGTGAGGTTGACCTGCTCCTGGTCCACCTCGACCTGGGAAAAGTCCGTTCTGAACGTCAGATCCAGCGTGAGCCGGCGGGTGAGGCCCCATTTGACATCGAAGCCCCCGTCCAACTCGGTCTCGTCCGCGCCGCCCGTTATGAGACCGCGCTGCGTTCCCGCCAAGGCGTACGGCTTGATGGACAGGTTGCGGCCGCTCTCGAGGCCGCTGAGTCCGTGCAAGGTGCCGCCCTGGTCGGATCTGAACAGGGCGAATCTGCGGTCCAGCGGAGCCCAGAACACGTCTTCGCCCTTGCGGCGAATCCGCCGGACGAAGTTGAGCCCCCAGGACTGCTCTCCCTCGGTCGGGTTGAAGCGCAAGGTGGTGAAGGGTATGGCCATCTCGACCACCCACCCTTCGTCGTTGATCCTCCCCACCCGCTCTACTACTCCTTCCCAGTCGAAGTTCAGATCCCGGCCGAGATCGAATACCTGCGCGTCCCGGAACGCGCCGTGTGGATTCACGCCGAACATGAACCCGTTCCGACGATCCAGGAATGTGTCAAGAACGACTCCGAAGACGTCCTCGTCCCCGGAGTTGAATTCGCGCTTCAGGGAGTGGGCGGTGATCCGGTCGGGTTCCGAGTCGTAGAGCATCGCCCCGACGTAGAGTTTCCGCTCGTCGTAAACGATCCAGACTTCCGTCCTCTCGGTGGCCGGATATCCGGGATCCGGCTTGTTCTGGATGAAGCCGGTGATGGTGTCGGCCTGTTGCCAAGCCGGCTCGTCCAGGAAACCGTCCACGACGATCGGTGTGTCGATGCGCACCGCTCGCGACTCCGGCCGTGGCGCCGACTCGGGATCCACCGGTGTGACGGCCGACTGGGCATCGAGGGAGCCCTTGCTTCCGCCTGCCTGAGCTGCCGCGGGACGGGGCGGCAACGGAGCCAGAAAGGCAAATACGAGTGCGAGGAGCACCGACCGCCGAATCGCTCCGATCTGGGGCACCCCGCGACGTACCCGAGATGGACGCGCCCGAGCCGGACGCGCCGCGCTGCCGCAGAGCGATCGGACCGTCACATCCCTCCCCGTTGCAGTCGCAAGGCGGGGTGAGCCATCAGCGGCTCGCCACGGCCGAGCCGGACACGAGCTCACCGTCCTGCTTGAATACGACACCGTCCTTCATGACGAAATCTACAGACTTGAGAAGCTCGATGTCGTCGAGAGGGTCACCCGCGACGGCCACGATGTCGGCCAGCTTGCCGCTTTCGATGCTCCCCAGCTGATCCTCCTTCTCCAGCAGATGCGCCGCATTTCGTGTCGCAGCCAGGATCGCGTCCATGGGCGAGATCCCCACGCCCACCAGCAGCCTGAACTCGTCGGCATTCGTGCCGTGCGGGAAGACACCGGCGTCGGTTCCGAAGGCGATGGCCACTCCGCCTTGCACGGCCTTCTGAATCGACTCGCGGAAGTAGGGGTATATCTCTTGCGCTTTCGCTGCCGACTCTGGCGCCAAGGTCCCGGCACGGGACGCTTCGAGCACGAACTCGAAGGCCATCATGGTGGGTACCAGGTACGTGCCGTTCTGGTTCATGAGCCGGACGGTCTCGTCGTCGATCATCGAGCCGTGCTCGATGGAGTTGACGCCCGCCCGGACCGCGTCCTTGATCCCCTCGAGGCC
Source organism: Gemmatimonadota bacterium (assembly GCA_039590375.1). Taxonomy (GTDB): domain Bacteria; phylum Gemmatimonadota; class Gemmatimonadetes; order Longimicrobiales; family Gaopeijiaceae; genus UBA822. Next base: position 4,012 of record JBDHFN010000046.1, on the reverse strand, counting down.
GTGGGCATGCGCCGCCACGGTTCGATCGGCGAGCCGTGCCGTCTCCACGATGGCTCGCATCTCCTCGAGCGTGTACTGCTGTACGCCAACGGCATCACCCGCCGACAACACGCCGCCGGTCGCACAGAACTTGATCACGTCCGCACCGTACTTGACCAGGTAGTTGACGGCCGCGCGGACTTGGTCCGGACCCTGCGCGATCCCCTGGTCGATGCCGGGCTCCTCGAAGATGTCCGGCCGGTAGCCGTTCGTATCGCAATGTCCGCCCGTGATGCCCATCGAGCTCGCGGCCGTGAACAACCGCGGTCCGGGTACGAGGCCCGCGTTGATGGCGTTCCTGAGCGAGACGTCGGCCCATTCGTTGGCACCTACGTTCCGTACCGTGGTGAATCCGGCGAGCAGCGTCTTCCTGGCATTCTTCACGCCCACGATGGCCGCATAGCCCGGCCACTGATGGAGCCGCCGGTCCCGGTATCCCATGCTCGGGTCCCCGGCGAGGTGCGTGTGCATGTCGATGAAGCCGGGCATCACGGTGTGATCCGAGAGATCGATGCGGACTGCTCCCGACGGGACATCGATGTTCGATCCCACATCCTCGATTCTGTCTCCACGGACCAGGATCGTGACGTTCTCTCTGACTTCCTCGCTCGCACCGTCGATCAGCCGACCCGCCTGGATCGCGGTCACGTGCGTGTCGTCCGGAACGACGACCTCCTGGGCAGCCACCGGAGCTACGACGAAGATGGAAAGCAGGATCGCGGCCGCGCGTGCGGCGAAGTCACTCATGCTGCGGCTCGACTCTCTCATCCTTTGTCGCCTTTCGCTTTCCCCCGCCTCGGCGGCGGCTCGTCGTAGAATGTGACTCGTGGGCAACGCAACAGTCGCGGTTCGACAGTCGTTGCCCCGTACGTCACGATGCGGTCCGCCCCTTGTACTGGACGCCGCCCTTGATTACGTAAATGACGTTGTTCTGCTGAAGCGCGCCCATGTCCCGCAGCGGGTTTCCGTTGACAACGATGATGTCAGCGAGCTTGTCCGGCTCGATCGTTCCCAAGTCGTCGTACATTCGGTAGAGGAGAGCGGGATAGCGCGTGGCCATCGAGATGACCTTCATGGGCGGGATGCCGTACCGGACCAACAGGTCCATCTCTTGCCACGTCGACTCGTAGTGGAAGTTCATGGGCGTGCCGGAGTCGGTCCCGACCACGATGCGGACGCCGTTCTCGTGGAGCTGCCGGACCTTCGCCGCGTGATGGCGATTGGACTCCTTGGCCCCCGAGAAGTAGTTGAGGCGGCTGAAGAAGTTGAGCGACTCCCGCACGTCCTCATAGATGTCGGGGGGCAGATCGGCCCGCAGCTGCTGGTTGTCGAGCCGCTCGGGCCACTCGGTCGTGATGTCGTAGACGCGGCTCACGAGCGAGGTGACGGAGGCCGCGATGCCGTTGGACGCCATGATACTGACGCTCTCCTCCGGGTAGAGCGGGGCGCGCCCACCGCCCATGTGCTCGATCGAGTTGGCACCCATCTCGGCCGCGGCCCGTACTTCCTCGAGACTGCTGGCGTGCACGGCGATGTGCATACCCGCCCTCTGGGCCTCCTCGCCGATGGCCAGCCGCTCCTCTCGGGTCAGCTGGTTTAGCTGAATGACCTTGATGAGATCCACCCCGGCATCGATGAGCTGCCGGGTCTTCTGCCTGGCGTCTTCTGGGCCATCGACGGGCCAGCGGAAGAAGTCCTGGACACGGGAGTCGTAGCTGGTGCCGCGACCTTCCGGCAGTGACGCCTGCAGGAACGGGCCCGCCACGACCATGCGGGGCCCTTGCAGGCGACCCGCTTCGATCTCGTCGCGGATCCACAGGATGTCGTCCAGGGGCGCCCCCAGATCCCGCGCCGTCGTGACACCCGCCCTGAGAAGCTGCTGGGCGGACACCTGCATGATCTCGCGCCAACGGCCGGCGTACTCGGGGAAGTACTCGTCATAGATGCCGTGACCGACGATGAAGAGGTGCACGTGAGCGTCGTTCAGCCCCGGCATCACCGTCAAGCCGTTTGCGTCGATGACGCGTGCGTCCGACGGGATCTCCGTGTCGTCCACCGTTCCCACGTGGGTGATCTTGTCGCCCTCCACCAGCACGACCGAGTTCTCGATCGGCACCCCCTCGGTTCCGTCGATTAGGTAGCCCCCGACGATCGCCATTCGGTTCTGCGCGTCGGCGGGTGCGGTGGAGAGCACGGTTGCGAGGAGTAGGGCCCAGACCGCTCTGGTGGCTCGATGGATACTCATCACTCTCCCTCATCGTGTTCGGGGTTCACCGGTCGCTGAGGTTCAGCTGTGTGTCGGGGCCCTTGTACTGGACCCCGCCTTTGATCACGTAGATCACGTTGTCTTGCTGCAGCACACTCATGCGGCGAAGCGGGTTGCCGTCGACGACGATGATGTCGGCCAGCTTCCCCGGCTCGATCGTGCCCATCTCGCCCAGCTTGCCGTACGCCAACGCGGGATACCGGGTAGCCATGCTGATCACCCTCATGGGGGGCAGCCCGTAGCGTACGAACAGATCCATCTCCTTCCAGGTCGACTCGTAGTGGAAGTTCATGGGCGTGCCAGAATCCGTCCCGACGAGGAGTCGGACCCCGGCCTTGTGCGCCTGACGGATCTTGTCGCCGTAATGGGGGCTCACTTCCCTCTTGCCGGTGAAGTAGCCGAGCCTCGACCGGAAGGTCAGGGACTCCCGCACGTCTTCGTAGACGTCCGGGGCGAGGTCCTCCTGGAGTTGCGGCGCGTCGAGGCGCTCCGGGAAGTCGTCGGTCACGTTGTACACCCGGGACACCATGGCTGTGGGAACCCAGAAGATTCCGTTGTCGCGCATCAGCCGGATGCTCTCCTCGGGGTAGAGGGGGCTCGCCCCCGCACCGACGTGCTCGATGGTGCGAACGCCCATCTCCGCGGCGGCTCGGATCTCTTCGACCGTGTTGGCGTGGACGGCGATGTGCACGCCGGCGGCCCGCGCTACCTCGGCCATGGCCATCCGCTCTTCCCGGGACAGCGCGCCGAGCTGGATGATCTTGAGCAGGTCCACCCCGGCGTCGATCAGCTCACGAGCTTTGCGCCGAGCATCGTCGGGTCCGTCCACGAGCACGCGGAAGAACTCCTGCGTGGGACCAGAGGTCTTTTGCAGGAACGGGCCCGACACGAAGAGCCGCGGGCCCACCATGCGTCCCTCTTCGATCTCCTCCTTGATCCAGAGCGCATCGTCCAGTTGCGCACCCACGTCTCGCGCGCTGGTCACCCCGGCCATGAGCAGCTGCCGGGCGGAGATCGTCATGAGCTCGCGCATCCGGTCCTGCTCGTAGTGGTACCGGGTGAAGTAGTCGCTGTAGATGCCGTGGCCGACGATGAACAGGTGAGCGTGGGCCTCGTGGAGCCCCGGCATCACCGTATGCCCGTCGGCGTCGATCACCCTGGCCCCGTCGGGGATCCGGGTGTCTTCGACAGTGCCCACGTGCACCACGCGATCCCCGTCGACGAGCACGACGGAGTTCTGGATTGGCACACCCTCGGTCCCGTCGATCAGGTAGCCACCCACGATGGCCAGGGACGCGTCCCGGGCTTGCCCATGCAGCGATTCGGACCCACCGAGCGCCCAGGTCAACGCGGACGCGACTGTCAGCACGGCGAGTCCCGGGAGGCTCATGGGTGATCTCGGCTTTCTGCCGGCGGCCCGCCTTGTCATTCCCTTCCCTCCATGGCGTCTCTGGCGGCCTGTCCTCCGGTGCCGGCTCCCAGCGACGCATCGGTGGCGCTCGGGGAGGAGGGGGCGTCCCGGCTATAGATCGCGCCGTCTTTTACGACGAACTCCACGTAGCCGAGCGTGTTGATGTCGAAGAGGGGGTTGCCGTTCACCACCAGCACGTCCGCGATCTTGCCCGGCTCGATCGTTCCGAGATCACGGCCCATGCCCACGATCTCGGCCCCGGTCTTGGTGGATGCCGAGATAGCCTCGATGGGGCT
>JBDHFN010000045.1:0-35480 GCA_039590375.1 Gemmatimonadota bacterium | reverse complement strand
TTTCGTTCAGGCTCCCCCGAACGCCGTCCTCCTGCGGTTCGGAGCTGACGAGTTGCGGCGTTCGGGGAAGGGCCGTGCGATCGACCTCGGGTGCGGCGCCGGACGAAACGCAGTACCGCTGGCCCGCATGGGCTGGAGCGTCCTGGGCGTCGATCTGTCCCGACCCATGCTCTCGGCTGCTCGGGCGCGGGCCCGTGACGACGGTCTCGGAGACCGCCTCCGCCTGGCCCTGGCACCGATGGATCGGCTCCCTGCACCTGACCACGCGTTCGCCTGACCACGCGTTCGACCTGGTGATCGCCCACGGCATCTGGAACCTCGCACCCTCCGTCGCCGTGTTCGAGCGTGCCCTCGGCGAGGCCGCGCGAGTGTCGCGGCCGGGCGCAGGCCTCTTCGTGTTCACGTTCTCACGGAGCACCCTGCCGCCGGAGGCCGAGCCCGCCGCGGGTGGGCCCTTCGTGTTCACCCAGTTCTCGGGACAGCCCCAGTGCTTCCTGACGGAAGCCCAGCTTCTCTCCGCGGTGGGCAAGGCGGGTTTCGATCCTGACCCAGCGGTTCCTCTGACGGAGCACAACAAGCCAGGAAGCGGGACGCGCAGCCTCGGCGGCCCGCCCGTAATCTGGGAATGCGCATTCCGGTACCGAGGGTGAACGTGCCGTGGTCGTGGGTCCGAGCGCGGCAGAGAAAGCCGAGGTCGACAGGGCGAGCCAGCTGCTGTGGCTGTCCGGGCTCGAGACGCGCAGCGACTGACCTGAGGGGCGGCATCACTCCGAATTGACAAGCGCAGGCGCGATGATCACTGGATGGCGGTGGGCTCCCTCACCCACTTCGCTGGTCGAGCCCATAGTCACGATTGGCCTGCTCGAGCGTGATGTAGCCGTTCTTGAGGTCGTCGCTCACCCGAGCGACATCGCGCTCCATCGGATCGCCCCAGCCCGCGCCGGTAGCGGACATGATCTGAATCACGTCGTCCGTATTCAAGGTCAGACCGCTCACGACTGAATGGCGCTCGCGATCGCCGCTTGCCCGGCGAATGATGACGTGGTTCGGCGACCCCGGATGGCCTCCGGCCAGGGGCCAGGGAGGGATCCGGTCGCGAGTGTAGGCGACCATGAGCCACGCATTGTCCGACCGGATCCGGTAATCGATGCGTAGACCGTTTCCGCCCCGGTGCAGGCCAGCTCCGCCGTCTTCACTGTGAAAGCCGAGGTGATCGACCGTAACGCCATATCGGGCCTCTGCGACCTCGGCGGGGCAATTGTACGTCTCGCCGTGCAGACCGCAGAATTGTCCTGCATTCCCGTCCCTGCGGACCGAACCACCCCATCCACCCATCTCCGGTTCGACCACCGCGTACGGGCGTCCGGTATCGGGATGGACGCCGCCAAACAGAGTCCCGAGGACGGAGCCGAAGTTCCCCGCGGGGAGCCGCTCCGGCATCTCCTGAGCGATGCAGCGCAGCACGAGATCGTACACGCGGACCAGGAGCTCATAGTAGATTCCCATGGCCGCGGGAAATTCCGGATCCAGCACGGTTCCCTTGCGCGTCAGCACGGTCAGCGGCCGGAATGTGCCGCCGTTCGCGAGTCGACCGGGGGAAAGGAGATTCTTGAAGGCCATCTGGCAGGAAATGACCGCGCCGTCGCGGCTCATGTTGAAGGGCCCGGTGCTCTGCCCCGGATTCTCCCTGAGGTCGATGATGAATTCGCGCTCCGAGATCTCGATCTTGACGTTGTAGAACTGTCCGTCATCCTGCTCTTCGGAGAGTGAGTAGCGACCGTGTGGTATCTGTCCGAGAGCATCGAGGCTGATCCGCTCTCCCAGATCCATATAGTCCTGCAAGGCCCGGAGGAATATGTCCTTGCCGTACTTTTCGTTGAGCTCGATGAGTCGCTGTGCACCGACGCGTACGGCCGCGACACCGGCCCAGAGATCGCCAAGCAGAAAGTCGGGCATCCGGCCGTTCGCCGTGATGATGTCGAAGACCGACTGCAACGGATCACCTCGCGAAAACAGCTTGACACCGGAGTAGATCATGCCCTCTTGATAGATCTCAGTAGCCTCCGTGGACATGCTACCTGGCACCATACCACCCACGTCGTTCCAGTGAGCGATATTCGCCGTCCACGCCACGATCTCTCCTTCGACAAAGACCGGCATGGTCAACACGACGTCATTCAGGTGCGTGACCCCGCCATTGTAAGGATCGTTGGTCATGTAGATATCGCCCGGCTCAATGGCGTTCGGCCGGCTGAACTTGGCGAGGATTCTCTTCACCGTCTTGTCCAAGACCCCCACAAAGGCGGGGATACCGGCTCCGGAGCTGGCGATGTCGCCGTGGGCGTCGGTGATCCCCGTACCCATGTCCAGGACTTCGTAGATGATGGCGCTCATCGCCGTACGGCGCATGGCGGCGAACATCTCGTCGGCTGCAGCCTGCAACGAGCTCTGGATGATCTCCAAGGTGATGGGATCGTAGTCGGTGCGACTCATCGGTCATCTCCTGATTTCGTCGCGATTCGGTAATTGTCATATTCATCCACGCGACAGGACATACCTGGTGGGATGACGATCGTGGCCGCGGCCTCCTCGATGACGGCCGGGCCGCTCAAGCTCATGCCGGGCTCGACCAATGGGCCGTCGTAGACCGTGGCCTCGTGCTCGCCCTCCGACAGATAGTCGACGAGCCGGGTACCCTTCACCGCCGCCTCCGCCTGCCGTTGCGTCGGGGGCATCGCTTCGGGTCGAAGCTCATCCACCCCCGCAAGGGCGACGAGGTGGTACGTGACGAACTCTACAGGAGCATCCAAGCGATAGGTGTATTCGCGCTCGTAGCGGGCGTGAAAGCGTTCGAGAATGCCATCGGTCATGGACGGGGTGAGCTCCCCTCCCGGCAACTCGATCACAGTGGAATGCTCCTGGTTCTGGTAGCGCAGACGGCCATGGCGTGTGAAGCGGACGCGTGACGGCTCGATGCCCTCGGCCTGATATTCGGTCGACGCCTGCGTCTCCAGAACATCGAAGACGTCGCTGATGTGCTCCATGACGCCGGGCGCGGCCATATCCACGATCTCGGTCTGCAGATAGTCACGCCGGAGATCGCTCAGAAGCATGCCCCAAGCGGAGAAGACGCCAGAAAGGTTCGGAATCACCACCTTCTCGATGCCCAGCTCCCTGGCCAGGGCGCAGGCGTGCATGGCGCCGCCGCCGCCGAACGCGACCAGGGTGAAGTCCCGTGGATCGTGGCCGCGATTGACCGATACGAGCTTGATGGCGTTGACCATGTTGTTGTTCGCCAAGCGGATGATGCCTCGCGCCGTATCGTCCCGCGTCAAGCCCAATCGTTCAGCGAGCTCGTCGAGAGCGGCATGGACTGCAGTCATGTCGGCGGTGACGGACCCGCCGCAAAAGTACTCTGGGTTGATTCGACCCAATGCCAGATTGGCGTCGGTCGTGGTAGCGTTCGTCCCGCCGAGGCCATATGCCACCGGTCCGGGGTCGGCCCCTGCGCTCTGGGGACCGACGTGCATTCGTCCGAACGCATCGATCGACGCGATGGAGCCTCCGCCCTGGCCGATCTCCACCAGGTCCACGACGGGTACCATGAGCGGATAGCCTGCGAAGACGTCCGTTCGCTCGAGGACGTAATCGGTGTTGAGCCGGACCGACCCATCGGTGATCAGGCTGCACTTGGCCGTGGTGCCGCCGATATCCAGAGCGATGATCTCGGTCTCACCGATGAGCCGCCCGAGGATGGCGGCACCCCAAACGCCGCTCGCAGGCCCCGACTCGACCATGGTGATAGGCGTCTTGCGCGTATTGGTGACGGTATCGATGCCGCAGTTGGACTGCATGACATAGGGAGTACAGGTCATGCCCGCATCGGCGAGACGTCCCGTCAGGCGGTCCAGATACTGGCGGGCGATAGGCTGCACGTAGGCCGAGAGAACCGTCGTGTTCGTCCGCTCGTATTCGCGCCACTCCCTCGAGATCTGGTGGGACGCGACCGCAGACACCTCGGGCCAGAGCGACTCGACCTCACTCAGGACCGCCTCTTCGTGCGCCGAGTTGGCGTAGGAGTTCAGCAGGCAGATCGCGATCGCCTGAACGGCCTCTTCACGAAAAGCGTCCACGATCGCCGGTAGGCCCGACATATCGAGGGCGCTGGTCTCCGTGCCCTTGTAGTTGATGCGCCCCGGAACCTCACGCCGCAGATAGCGCGGGACGAACGACTCGGGCTTCTCGTAGTCCAGATTGAAGTAGTCCGGCCGATTGCCACGGCCGATCTCCAGCACGTCGCGAAAGCCTTCCGTGGTAATGAGGGCCGTCTTCACGCCCTTCTTCTCGGTCAACGCGTTGATCACGATCGTCGTGCCGTGGACGAACGACGCGAACTGCGACGGCGGAGACCCGCCGATTCCAATCACATCCATCACGCCCTGATCGAACTGGCTGGGCGTGGTGTGCCCTTTTGCCACCGTCACTTCACCGTCGAGTGACACCGAAACGAGATCGGTAAACGTGCCGCCGATGTCGGTCGCGACCCTGATCATTTGGCGCTCTCCGCTCTCCGACACACCAACATGCTGTCGTGCTCCCTGTCGGTCGCGAGCACGAGCGTTCTGACCGAGCCTGGGGCGGGTGTTATCCGAGGTGGGCGTGCTGGACCGGTTGGGAGAATAGGAGGATCTGACCGGTCTCGCCATCGAGGATGCGCAGGGCGGCGGACCTCGATGCGGACCCGCTCGGGAGGCGGATCGAGCGTGCGCCGAAACGGCCGCGATTGGGGTCAATGCAGATGAGAGGCTCCGCGCGGCAAGGGGCCTTTGGTCGCCGTTCGCTCGCCCGGAATCGACTCACCTGAAACGGCCGAGCTTCTGTTCGTGCCCGACCCTGGGCCCCGATGCGTCCCTCTCCGACTCCCATTATCATGATCTCGCAATGACCGACTCGGGAGAGGCCAATGATCGATCGCCGTCGTTTCATCGGATCAACGATTGCCGCGGGTGTGGGAACGGCAGCGGGGCCGGTTGGGTGCACTCCTGGCGATTCGCCGGAGCGCCCGGAGACCCGAGGTGGCCCCGCCCAACGGGTCCCCCCGTTCGAGCTCGACGAGGTGACCGTCGACCAGCTGCAGCAGAGCATGGCGTCGGGTGAGCGCACGGCCCGCTCGATCACCGAGCTGTACCTCGCGCGTATCGAGGCGATTGACCGACAGGGGCCGGAGTTGGGGTCGATCATCGAAACCAACCCGGACGCCCTCGCCATCGCGGACGAGCTCGACGCCGAGCGCCGCGCCAATGGCGCACGGGGACCCCTCCATGGCATCCCGGTGATCGTGAAGGACAACATCGACACCCACGATCGCATGACCACGACCGCGGGGTCCCTGGCGCTCGAGGGCTCGATCCCGCCGCTGGACTCGTTCATCGTCCAGAAGCTGCGCGAGGCCGGCGCCATCATCCTCGCCAAGGCGAACATGAGCGAGTGGGCCTACTTCCGCGGCGTGCGCGCTACGAGCGGTTGGAGCGCCAGAGGAGGTCAGTGTCGCAATCCCCATGCGCTCGATCGCAACCCGTGTGGCTCGAGCTCCGGGTCGGCGGTGGTGGCGGCCGCGAACCTTGCAGCGCTCGCCATCGGGACCGAGACAGGCGGATCGATCATGTGCCCCTCGTCGATCAACGGAATCGTAGGGATCAAGCCCACCGTCGGGCTCTGGAGCCGCTCCGGCATCATCCCGATCTCGCATTCGCAGGATAGCGCGGGCCCGATGTGTCGGACCGTACGGGATGCAGCGATCCTGCTCGGTGCCCTCACTGGCGTCGATCCGCGCGACCTCGCGACCGATGCCAGCCGAGACAACGCCCACGGCGACTACACGCAGTTCCTCGACCCCGGCGGCCTGCGCGACGCTCGCATCGGCGTCGCCCGGAGCTTCCCGAGCTTCGATCCGCGGGTGATCGCACGCTTCGAGCAGGCGGTCGAGGCGATGAGGGGCGAAGGTGCCATCATCGTCGATCCGGCCAATCTGGACGCCGCCGCCTGGAACGATCCGCTCTCTCTGGTGCTGCTCGAGTACGAGTTCAAGGCCGATCTGAACGCGTATCTGGCGACCCTCGGGCCGGATGCGCCCGTCCAGAGTCTCGCGGACGTTATCGACTTCAACGAGCGGAACGAGGACCGAGAGATGCCGCACTTCGGGCAGGAGCGAATGATCGCGGCGCAGGCCCGGGGACCTCTGACGGAGCCTGAGTACCTGACCGCGAAGCGTACGATTCAGCAGGCCAACCGCGGGGACGGCATCGATCGGCTCATGAGCGAGCACGGCCTCGACGCCATAGTCGCGCCGACCCGGGATCTGCCCTGGAAGACCGACTACATCCTGGGGGACCGGCTGGACGGCGGTGGCTCCGCCGGACCGGCGGCCATCGCCGGGTACCCGGACATAACCGTTCCCATGGGGTTCGTGTCCGGGCTTCCCGTCGGTGTCTCGTTCTTCGGGCGGGCCTGGAGCGAGCCGGGACTGATCCGGATCGCCTACGCGTACGAGCAGGCGACGCAGCATCGACGGGCGCCCGCCTTTGCCGAGTCGGTGGGATAGCGGCCGGCTCGCCCGCCCCTCCCCCCGGAGGCAAGATTGCCCGTGGGGACTCGGCCCTGACGAGAGGACGCAGCACGTGCTCTTGGTGAAGCGCCAGTGAGGTCCGAGCACGCCGAGAGGCGTCGGGTCATCCGCCCTCCGCCGGGCCGCCGGCCGCTTCTCCCGGGAGGACCAGCACCTCGATCCAGCTTGCCTGGTCGGGCCTGTGGAACACCCTGTGCGAGGCGCTGACGAAGTCCTCCTCCTCCGCCTGGAAGATGTTGGGCACGAAGGTCTGGGGGTTCAGATCGAAGAGGGGGAACCAGGTACTCTGAACCTGTACCATGATCCGGTGCCCCGGGGCGAACGTATGGAAGACGTCCTGGAGCGGGAACTCGACGACCGCGGCCTCACCAGGGACGAAGGGCTTGGGGTCCTCGAAGCTCTCCCGGAATCGTCCTCTCATGATCTCGCTACGAACCATCTGCTGATAGCCCGCGAGCTGCACTCCCTCGGGCGTATGCTCGTTGTTCGGTTCGTCCGGTGGATAGACATCGACCAACTTGACCACCCAATCGGCATCGGTGCCGGTGGTCGATACGTGCAGACGTGCGGTGATTCCGCCCGCGAGCGTCACGGGCGCCTCGAGTCGCGGCGTCTGGAATTCGATCACGTCGGGCCGGCGCTCAGCGAAGCGCTGATCCTCCGCCATGTAGGGTCGCGGCGTGAACGTGATTCGAATGCGATCCGTGTGTGGCACTGGTTCGTTGGGATCGCTGACGTACTCGGTGTGGGGGTCTTCTCCGGCGATCGGAGCTGCTCTGGAGAGTACCTCCTCGTCCCTCAGGTAGAAGCGCACGGACTCCGTTCCGACCGGCGGCCAGGAGTCGAACCTCTGCCACTCGCGCCTACCGGTGTCGTACACCAACGCTTCGAAGCTCGGCGCATCGCCGCTGCCGTGTAGGAAGTGGCGGAAATATGGAGCCTCCACCTCACGCTGAAAGAACTCGGAGATTCCGTCCCCGAACCAGATGTCTCCAACCATCTGGTGCTCGAGGTCGCGGGACCAATCGCCGTGCGTCCACGGACCCATGACAAGAAGGTTGACGGCGTCCGGATTGTTCTCCTCGATCGTGCGGTAGATGTTCAGCGGTCCGTAGAGGTCCTCGGCGTCGAACCAACCTCCGACCACCATCACGGCATCGTCGATGTCGCGCAGGTGAGGAAGCAGATTCCGCTGCTGCCAGAATTCGTCGTAGTTCGGATGCTCGGTCAGCTGCCGCCAGAAGAAATTGTCATCTCCGTAGTAGCGCACCGCGTTGGAAAGCGGACCGAGGTCCTTGTAGAACTGGTACGCGTCCGGCGTCGGAGACCGTATCACCTCATACCACGGCTCGGTCGAAGGCTCGTCGGTTTGATAGCCGAACAAGGCCGTAGCGATGAAGTAGGACAGAGTGAACGCCCCCCGATGATGGAAGTCGTCGAAGAAGAAGTCCGCGATCGGAGCCTGGGGAGAGGAGGCCACGAGTGCGGGATGTGCTTCGGGCAGCGCTGCGGCGGTGTAGAAGCCAGGATAGGAGATGCCGTACATCCCGACTCTACCGTTGTGGTTGGACACGTTCTCCAAGATCCACTCGATGGTATCGTATGCGTCCGAGCTCTCATCCACGGGTAGCTCGCCCGCGACATGCGGGCGCATGTTGTCATAATCGCCCTCCGACATCCACCGTCCTCTCACGTCCTGGCAAACGAAGATGTAGCCGTCCTGCAGCAGGTATTCGGAAGCGAGCCGTTCGGGGAAGTCCTGTGCCCCATAAGGCCGGCAGCTATACGGAGTTCGTCGCAGGAGGACCGGATAGGTGGGCTCCCGGTCTTTCGGCATGTAGAGGGTCGTATGGAGTCGTACGCCGTCACGCATCTGCACCATTTCCTGGCGCTTCTCGTAGGCTCGGGCGTACTCGGGAGGCTCGCCGTCGGCGGCTCGATCAGGCGCGCACGCGAGCGCACAGAGAACCGCTACACATGCAGACGGCACGGCTGCGCCCCGGGTGGACCGAAGCACCGTAGCGGCGTCGGCGGTTTCGGCGAGAGTGGCCCTGGTCACGGTCCCTCCGGAAGGGGGCATGTTACTGGCGTTCGTCCACCCGACCGCGGCGACGGAGCGGCGACCGGGCGGACAGGGTGCACATCGAGTCAGGTGCGAACCCAGGTCCCGGTGGTCGAGGCCGGTGTGCCAGGCGTAGCCGGGGTGCCAGGAAGCCCCGTCCTACTTGAGCACCTCACCCCCCTTGATCACGCGGACGGGATTCCGCAACGCCATCATGTCCATCAGTGGATTCCCGTCCACCACGATGATGTCAGCCAGCTTGCCGGGTTCGACCGTGCCGAACTCGTCGGCCATTCCCAACAGCTCCGCGCCGTGCCGGGTCGCCGCGCTGATCACGTGCATGGGCGCCATGCCGTAATCGACCCACACCTTCATCTGCTGCCACATGGCCTCGTAGTGGAAGTTCATGGGCGTCCCGGAGTCGGTACCCAGAGCGATCCTGGCTCCCGCGTTGTACAGCTGCATCAGCTTGTTCTTGTACGCCGTGGGGTTGCCCTTGCCGCCACGGAAATACCCCAGTCGCTCGAAGTGATCGAGCGACCTGCGCACGTCCGTGTAGAGGTCCTCCGGCAGGAACTCCCTGAGCAGCGGATTGTCCAGACGCTCGGGGAACTTCAGCGTCCAGTAGTAGATGGGGCCGCCGTTCCAGGATGGAACCACCCAGGTGCCGCTGTTCACGATCAGCTCGATCGCTTCCTGCTCGATATAGGTCTTGCCGGCCCCCGGGAAGTGCTCGATCGAGGTGACACCCGCTTCAACGTCCGCCCGGATTCGGTCCAGCGCACCCGGATGGGTGGCAACCGTCTTGCCCCGCCTGCGGGCTTCCTCGACGATCACCACCAGATCCTCGGGGTTGATGCGGCCCCATGGCTTCAGGAGATCCGCGCCTCCCTCGAGGAGGTCGATGGCCGCCTGACGCGCCTCCTCGACACTGTTGACCTTGACCTGGAAGTACTCGTCGTACGGACCGAAATCGCGGACGATGAAGGGACCCGAGACGAACAGCCGCGGCCCGACGAGCTCGCCGGAGGCGATCTCCTCCCTTACTTCGACGCTGGGCTGGAGGGGGGCGCCCACGTCCCGAGCGGTCGTGACCCCGGCGTAGATCAACTGAGGAGCCGCCAACCTCATGATCTCCTTGATGCGATCCTCGTATCGCGGGAAGTATTCCGAGTACTCGCCGTGCCCCACGATCATCAGGTGTGCGTGGCTCTCGATCAGCCCCGGCATGACCGTCATGCCGTTGGCGTCGATGACGCGGGCTCCGTCGGGCACCGGCGTGATTCCGACCTGTCCCACGTCGACGATCCGGTCCCCGCGGACGAGCACCACCGAGTTCTGGATCGGTGTCCCTTCGTTCCCGTCGATGAGCATGCCGCCGACGATCGCCAGATCGGCATCCTGGCCCGAGGCCACACCGACGGACGCGAACAGCGCCACCAACGCACTCAGCAGACGTGACTTCATGATTCCACTCTCCTTGCCGGTCAGTGCTTGGTTCGAGCGGCACCGTGGTCCCAGGCCGAAGGACCGGCGGATGACTCAGAGGACGCCAGGTGTCGTCGTTGCGGGTCTCAACGTGGCTCCCGTGCTCGGTTGCTGCAACAAGTGCGACCGGCTCGCGAAGCACCCGACCTGGGCCGCCCATGGCGCTCCAGGTCCGACGCTTCGTTTGACACCGCTTTCGCGGGACCGGTAGACTTGCCCGCCCCTGGCACGGCCCTGAAGACCCTCGCCACCCAAGTCGGAGAAAGGGGCGGCTTTGGCCGACTATCGTCGCATCGGCAAGATCGTGATCGTGGGCGGAGGCACGGCCGGCTGGATCACGGCGAACGTCCTCCGGGCCCGGATGCCGAGAGCTCGCATCACGCTGATCGAGTCCCCGTCGACGCCGCCCATCGGAGTCGGGGAGGCCCTCACGCCGTTCTTCTACCACTTCCTCACGATCACTCGACACGATCCCGTCCGCTTCGTGAAGGAGGTGGGCGGCAGCATAAAGCTGGCCGTGCGGTTCGAGAATTGGCGCGGCCTCGGCGACACGTATTACCACCCGTTCCTGGACGGTGGTGAGGCCTTTGCCAAGCCCGAGTTCGCGGTCTCTCCCGGGTACAACCGACTCGTCAGCTACGCTCTGGCCAACGAAGCCCCCCTCCACGACCTGGCTACGTCCTACGCAAGGCTCGCTGGAGCATCCAAGGTCCCCTGGCGAGCCGGGTTCAAGACGGATCGCGCCGAGTATCACGGGTATGGCTCGTACGCGTTCCACATGGACACGGGCCGGTTTTCCGAGGTCTTCGGCGATCTGGCCCGCAAGGCGGGCGTCAAGCACGTGAGCGCCAACGTGGTTGACGCCCTTCGGCACCCCGAGTCCGGCTTCATCGAGCGGATCGTCCTGGAGGACAAGCGTAAGATCGAGGGCGATTTCTTCGTGGACTGCACCGGCTTTCGACGGGGGCTGATCGGGCGTCTGGATCCCCAATGGGAGTCGTACTCCAAGTGGTTGCCCGTGAATGCGGCCATCCCGTTTCATATCGAGTACGGTTCGGGCAACGGGGCCCCGGAGCCCATCCCCTCCTACACCCTCGCTCGCGCCCTGGAATCGGGATGGCTATGGCGGATTCCCCTCCGCGAGCGGTACAGCGCCGGCTACGTCTTCAGCGAGGATCATGCGGATGAAGAGTCCGCGAGGCAGGAGCTGGCGCGATCCGTGGATCCGGATCGAATCAAGAACGTGGGCTCGCCCTTGCGTTTCGAGGCCGGGACATACGAGCAGACCTGGATCAAGAACTGCATCGCTATCGGCCTTTCGTCCGGCTTCGTCGAGCCGCTCGAGTCGACGTCGATTCAGATCACGCTCACCCAGGTCCTGGGTCTGGCCGACGTGCTCAGGGCGCGCTTCAACTTCGATCCCAAGCTGCTCGACATCTACAACCGCTCGATCAAGCTCGAGACCGACGACATCCGGGACTTCATCATTCTCCACTACGCGACGGACCGGGCCGACACGCCCTTCTGGCAGCTCGTATCGGACACGATGGCCAGGGTCGACTACCCGGACTCGGTCCGCGAGAAGATCGAGATGGCGAAGTATCGAACCCTCGGCCACAACCGGGTCCAATCGGCTCAGATTCGAGGCAGGGCGTTCGGCGAGCTGAGCGGCCTCTACGTGATGCAAGGCCTCGGACTGCTACGCAAAGACGTCGCTGAGGGAGACCTGTTACAGGAGTTCGCTTCCCTGGGCAAAGCCTTCTCCTCGGTCGAGCCTCACGTGAGCAGGCTGAAGAAGGCGATGGCGGACTTCGAGGAGAGCTGCATCAGCCACCGTGCCTTCCTGGAGGAGCTTTAGCGCTCGCGCAGCCTCCCTCGCGTCGCGCCCACAGGAGAGTCGTCGCATGGGCAGATCCTCACGCGGCCTGCTAGCCGTCCGAGCCAACCGAGCCGTCCGGACAACGGGCGGCGTGGCATCGCTGTTGTCCATCGTTGTGGCGTTCGTCGGCTGCGGCCCGGAGCCCGAATCGGTCAGGCTGGAGCTCCTCCCTCTCACGTTGGAGAACATCCACCGGCACGATACGGGGGCCCGGCAGGTGGCGTTGTCTCCGAACGGTGAGTTCGCCGCAGTGGTGGCAACCGGACCCGACGGCCCGGGCATCTATCTACTGCCCACGAGCGGGGCGGGGAACGACGCGGCGGTCCATTTCTGGGAATCCGCGTCCAGTCCGGACTGGTCTCTGGATGGCGCACGGATCGCGTTCATCCGATCCGGCGAGGTCTGGACGGTCGCGCCGCCGGGAGCAGAGGAGCCGGTGCAGATCACGACCGACGTGGGGGACGCCCGGGCGCCCGTCTTGTCGCCGGACGGCGCGACCGTGGCTTTCTATTCGGGTCGGAGTGGCCATCAGGACATCTGGACCGTCCGCACGGACGGGCAGGGCTCGCCACGTCAGCTCACGAGCGGGGCGATGGCTCTCGACGACCGTCGCTTCCAGCCGGCCTGGGCACCGGATGGCCGCACGATCGCCTACGTCTCCAACGAATCCGACTACTGGCACGACGACGTCTGGCTCGTCGATACGGACACGGGATCCCGTCGTCAGCTATCGCGATCCTTGATGGCTTCGTCCAGCCCGGTTTGGTCACCCTCCGGGGACCGCATCGCGGTGTTCGGCACCGCCAAGAACGAGTACTGGTACGAGGACCTGTCGTACATCTATGTCCTGGACCCAGGGAGGGGTGACGCGCGGATCCTCCCCATGGAGGTCTTTGCCTCGGACATGATCATGCGGCATCGGCCGTTCTGGACGGGGGACGGGCAAGTACTCCTCTTCCCCTACATGCAACGCGGGGACTACGACGTATGGGCGGTGCCCGCTTCGGGGGGAGTGGCCACCCGGGTGACCCACATGGGCGGCGCCATGCCCTCGTTCCACGCCACTCCAGACGGTCGCCATCTGGCCTTCGTCCGCAGCGGCCCCAGCCTGGGCAGCGAGGTCTACTACGTGCCGGCGCAGGGTGGGTCGCCGCGGCAGATCAGCGATTTCGCTCCCCGCTGGGCCGATCTCACGGAGCCCATCGAGGTCTCGTTCGAGAGCTTCGATGGCCTTCGGATCCAGGCGTTCCTCTTCCGGCCGCCGGAGGTAGGGAACGGACAACGGTGTCCGGCCCTGGTTCAGGTGCACGGCGGTGGCACGAACTCGTACCTCAAGGGCCTCAATCTGACAGAGCAGTACCTGGCTTCCCGCGGCTTCGTGGTGCTCGCCATCAACTACCGAGGCGGCTCGGGATTCGGCCGGGGGTTCCAGGACCTCGGCGTGGAGGACTGGCTCAACGGACAGGCCCTGGACGCGGGCGCGGCCGCCGACTTCCTGCGAGAGCTTCCCTTTGCCACGGGCCGCGTGGGCATCTACGGGGGCAGCTATGGCGGCAGCATGTCCCTGGCAGCGGCCACGCGGACGCCCAACAAATTCGACGCGGCGGTGCCGATGCGCGGAGCCTACTCGAAGACCCAGACGCTGGAGTACACGGACCGCCTGGGGCAGATCTTCACCGTGACCGGACATGGCGGCACTCCCGACGAGAGGCCGGAAACCTACGCCAAGAGCAATACCGTGGAGCGGATCCAGAATCTGGCGGCTCCGGTGCTCCTGATGCACGGCGCACTGGACCGCAGGGTGCCCATCCAGCACTTTGATCTCGCGGTGGCCGAGTTGGAGAAGCACGGCAAGGAGTTCGAGACGAAGGTGTACCCCGAGGAGGGACACGGATTCCGCAATCCAGAGAACCGCATCGACATGTATCAACGGCTCGAGGACTTCTTCCGGCTCCACCTGGGAGCGTGCGAAGCCCTTTGATGGGTCTCCGGCCAACCGGCATCGTCCATTACCCGAGGCCGAGCGGACGAGGAGCGGCCGAGCGGACGTATTTCCCCAGTCCGCTGTAGGAGGGGATGCATGAGTAGAAGCGCCGGTGCAAGATTCACCCGTCGTTGGCGGCTGGGCTTGTTGGCCGTCGTTACCGGGCTCCTGGCCTGTGAAGCCGCGGATCCGGTGGATATCGTCTTCGTCGACGTAGACGTGAAGGACGTCGAGTTCGCCCCCGAGTTGGGGGTCGATCTGGAACAGATGACCGAACACTCTTCGGGTCTCTACTTCCAGGACATCGTGGAGGGAGACGGTGTCGAAGCCGAGTCCTTCTACCTTCTGGAGGTTGAGTATCAACTCTGGCTGGCCGACGGAACGCTGATCGAGGACATCAGAGGCCGCGAGCCACCGTTCGCGTTCCAGATCGGGACCAATCTGGTGATTCCCGGGTGGGACATCGGCATGCTGGGGGCAAAGCCTGGAGGGGTGCGACGACTCGTCATCCCTCCTCAACTCGCCTACGGACCCCTCGGACAAGGACCGATTCCGCCCTTGGCCACACTCGTGTTCGAGGTCAAGGTGCTGAGCGTTCAGGTGATCTAGCGGTCTCGCGTGTCTCTACCGACGGGGATCAGATGACACAGGCCCTCCCTTACCGACTCGTACTCTGCCTGGCCGTCTGCTCCCTGGTGGGCTGTGGTCGCGTGGAGGACGCCCCTCAGCCGGAGGAGGAAGCACCTCCAGCGCAACCTGCCGCCCAGGATCAGTTCTGGTCGCGCCTTTCGGAGCACTGCTCGAGAGCGTTCGCCGGTGTGGCCGAGGAGTTCCCTGAGGCTGACGACTGGCTCGACGGAGCGGAGCTCGTAATGCACGTCCGGGAGTGCTCAGACGACGTCATCAGGATCTCCTTCAACGTCGGGGACGACCGCTCGAGGACATGGGTTCTCACACGCCACGCCGATGCCATCGAGCTGCGGCACGACCATCGCCACGAAGACGGATCCCCGGGTGACCCGACGATGTACGGCGCCGTGACCCAGGCGCCCGGGACTGCCGAGCGGCAGGAGTTTCCTCGCGAGACGGATGAAGGGGTCGTCGGGGGTTGGGCCATCGAGGTCGTCTCCGGCGAGCGCTTCACGTACGGGACCGTGAGAGCGGGCGCATGGCGGCACCGGCTGGAGTTCGACCTGTCGCGTGACGTGCCTCTACCGTCACCCTCCTGGGGTCACGAGGTGGAGACCGCCGCCGGTCTCGCCCCCCCAGCCGCATCCTCCGCCCTGCCCAGTGGTTGACCCCTAGAACGCGAACATCTTCGTCGCCTTGAGCGCAATGGACCGGTCCAACGTGAGGTTCCGACGCGTGTCGCGACGCTCCGTGAACACGACGTAGAAGTCGCTCAGGGGCGCATAGCGGAACTGCCCTCGCAGGTTGGTGACGAGCTGGTCGCTCTGGGTGTTGTACTGGACGAACGCGCTCCAGAAGAGACTGGTGTTGAACGCGTATTGGATCTTGAGCCCGGCGACGTCCGCCGTGAAGGCGGCGTCGGGAAGGTCGACGTCGTTTCGCTCCAGGGAAAGGTCCAGGTAGAGGTCGTAGCGGGGCCTCCAGGCCGCTCCCACCTGGAGGGCTCTGCGCGTTCCGTCCCAGAAGCCCCCCAAGGTCATGCTGGCGTTCTCCTTCAGGTTGCCGTTGCCGGAGGAGGTGTAGGAGAACACCGCCTCGCGGAACGAATAATTCCCGGGCTGAATCACTGCACCGCCCGGGATCAGGAATGGCTCGTCGAGCCGCTCGAAGACGTCGTTTACCTGGCCGGTGATCGCCGCGCTGCTGCCGAGGGTGAACGTCAGGCCCCCGGTGATGCGTCGCGTCTCGAGGACAGAGGCGAGATTCGTGATGTAGTCTGCTTCCAAGAAGGGGTTGATCTCCTGGATCGACCGAGTCCCCGGCTGGGGATGGACGCCCAACGTGGCGTAGAAGTGCCGCATGTCGCGGCGCCGGATGAACCCCACGGCCGGGTTGAACTCACCGTCCACCTGTTTCACGAAGAACGACGTGTTCCAGAAGTTGTCTCGCCAGGCCGCGCCGAACTTGGCCGCGGTCCCGTCCGAGGCCTCGCCCGGTCCACGCGTGCCCGCCAAGTAGGTGTTGAAGACGAGGTGATCGATCGGCCTGATGTTCGCGTCTGCCCCGAAGCTCTGGTTGTACGGCCGGAGCTGCCCACTGGTGGCCTGGCGGTTGATGAACATGACGCCCACGTCCGAGTTCCCCAGGACGTCCCGCTTGACCCGGGCCACGACGAAGTTCTCGGACGGCAGGCTGTCCAGGCCCTGGGTCTGCATGGTGAGGAATCCCACGTTGAAGCGACCCACCCGGCCGCTGACCCGGCCGCCCCCGTAGATGGGAATGCTCCGGCCGTCGGGCGTGAGCCCGATGCGCCTCGAGTGGAACAGCGAGAAGTCCCGTAGGTTCGCGCCCATGCGGTACCCACGCTCCGTAACGTCGCCGAAGCTGAAGGTGCCCTGGTTCTCGATGAAGAAGCCGCGCCGCTCGGGGAAGAACAGGGAGAAACGGGTCAGGTTGACCTGCTCTTCGTCCAGCTCCACCTGAGCGAAGTCGGTGTTGACCGTCAGGTCCATGGTCAGACCAGGAGTCAGCCCGTACTTCAAATCCAACCCGCCGGTCAAGCGGGAACCCTGGTCGTCGTCGGGTACTTGTAGGCCTGTGGAATGCCCACCCAAGCCGTAGGGCTTCACCTGGAGGTTCCTTCCCGCCTCGATTCCCTGGAAGCCCGTCAGGTCGCCGGCCCGCACCATCTGATGCAGGATCTCGTGCCGCGCGAGGGGTGCCCAGTAGTCCCACTCGTTGTGGCGGCGGATGATGCGGGCGAAGTTGATGCCCCAGTCCTGCGGCCCTTCCGCGGGTTTGAAGCGCACTGTCGCGAAGGGGATCTCCATCTCCACGATCCATGCCGAGTCGCTCATCGTGGCCTCGGCGTCCCAGACCCCCTCCCACGCCACGATGATCTGCCGGCTGTTGTCGAAGGTCTGCTCGTCGCGCTCGGCGCCCCTCGGGTGGCTGATGAAGACGAAGGAGTTGCGTTCGTCGTGGAAGGGGTCGATGGCCAAGGCGAACACGTCGCCTCCTCGGGGGTCGAACTCCCGCTCCAGCCCCGGGATCAGGACCTTGTCCATCTCCGAATCGTGGCAGACGGCGCTGATGTAGAGACTCTCGGAGTCGTAGAGCACCCGCACCTCGGTCCGCTCGCTGGCCGCGTGACCGGGCTGAGGCTGGTTCTGCACGAAATCCGCGGCGACGTCGGCCAGGGCCCATGCCGGCTCGTCGAGCCGGCCGTCGATCACGATGGGCTCGTCCGTGCGGACCGCCTTCAGGGATGGTCGCGGCGCTGTTAGCGGATCGATCGGGTAGCTCCGCTCGCCGAGGGTCGCATCTCCAGCGCCCGGAACGTCCGCCTCCTGCGCGGACGCCGGCCAGGCGGCCACGAAGAAGAGCCCGGTAAGGGCTGCGAGGGCGAGCGTCCGCGCTGGCCATACCCCGGCCCGCATCAGAACTCCAACGGGAGCGTGTGCCGGTACTTGATGACGAGCGTGCGGCCACCAGGGAAGCCTCCTGGGACGGGCGGAAAGGCGCCCGTGTTGGTCTCCTCGTTCCACACGAGGTAGAGGTCCTGCCCCTCCCGGGGATTGAAACGGATACGAAGGTTCGTGACGAACGCGTCGAACGCGCTGTTGTACTGGACGAAAGCCGAGCCCGACAGCGCCGTGCTCAGGTAGACGCGGGTCCGAAAGCGGGCGATGTGGGCGTCGAGTGCCTGGGCCCGGTCATCGAAGCGGATGCGGTCGAGCTCGTAGTCGAGGCTCAGCTCGAGGTGCCTCGACACGTCCAGGAAGGGCCGTACGAAGAAGGACGCCCGGGTGCCGTCGAAATACGAGCCTGCGCCGAGTCCCACCGTGATTCGGCGAGGCCTGCCGGACGGGGTCCGGAACTCGGCCGATACGTTGCCGAACGTGTATCGTCCGTCCGGGACGACGACTTCGGGGGCGACGGTGAAGGGCCGAAGCAAGTCCTCCTCGAACAGGCGGGGCCTCAAGCCGACGACGTAGCCGGACTTGGTCGTGGTCTCCCACTCGGGTCCCACCTCGGCCGACTCCAGGGAGCCGTCGTTGTTGCGGAGGTGCACGCTGCCGGAAACCCCCGCGGTATGCCTCAACACCGGCGAGGACTCTCCGGGCCTCCAGGCGTAGGCGATGCGGTCGCCGATGCGGATTACGTTGACCCGACGAACGAAGCCGAGGCCCGGATTGTAAACGCCACCGATCCGGCTGAGGTCCACGTTGTAGAGGAGGCCCTCGATGCCGCGGCGTTCCCATTGCAGGCGGGCCAGAGCGCCATCCGCGGGCGCGAGCCCGGTCGGCCGGTCGCTGTCGAACGTCTGCACCCAGTTCACTGCCAGGTAGTCGTCGCTGGCGACACGGAGCAACGCGTCCAATCCCACGGAGGCGTTGTAGTTCCCGTGGGAATCGATCCGGCTCGTGACGATGCCGCCGGCGTAGGTGTTCTCGTTGAGGAAATACCGGCGCAACCGGTAAACGCCCATGTTCTCTGACCGCTGCAGGTCGGTGGGTGCCGTCTGCATGTTCAGCATTCCCAGCTCCCAGCCCCCCGTCCGACCGACGAGGCGGGCGCCGCCGTATATGCGAACCGGTAGGCCATTCGCGAGACCGATCCGGCGGCTGTGAAACACCCGGTCCGGGCCTCCGGTGTTGAATTCGAACGCGCTCGCCCGCTCCTGGAAGAACAGCCGCTTCTCGGGGAAGAACAGCGAGAACCGGTTGAAGTTCACGCGCTGGTCGTCGGCCTCGACCTGTGCGAAATCGGTGTTGATCGTCAGGTCGAAGGTCAGGTTGTCGGTCACGCCGTACTTCAAATCCAGCCCGGCCTCGGTCACCGGCTCACGGAAGTCTCTGAATGCTGGCGTACCGTCGCTGTCGATCACTCCGAGCTTGCCCTCCTGCATCCCCAGCAGGGCGTAGGGGGACACGTGGACGGGTTTCTTCCGTTGCACGCCCCGGAACGTGACGTCCCTGGCTTGTGAAGGCTTGTAGTGGGCCCACCGCCACCGGGGGGGGATGGCGGGAAACAGCGAGGCCTCCTGTTTGCGCGCGATCCAACGCCAGACGGTCATGCCCATCACGACCTCGCCGCCGTCGTCCTGAAAGCGCAGGCTCGAGAAAGGAATGCGAAGCTCCGCGAACCATCCGTCCTCCGTGCGACTCGTGGCCACGTCCCAGAACGTGTTCCAACTGCTGTTGAGCGGAAACGGTCCCTCCGTGTCGTTCGAGAACGCCACGTCCGTGCGGATTCCCGAGGGGGAAGTCGCGAAGAGCAGCATATTCTCGTTGTCGTTGAACGTGTCCAGGGAGAGTCCGATCCAGTCGTTGGCGAGCCCGAGCCGGTCTCGCTGGAAGGCGCCGGGCAGGATGCCGGCGGGATCCGAGTCATAAAGGCGCGCGGCCAGGTACACGAAGTCGCTGTCGTACGCGACCAGGACTTCCGATCTCTCGGTCGGCGTCTCACCGAAGGTCGGCAGGTACTGGACCATGGGCAGGGGCGTGACGCCTTCCCAAGCGGGCTCGTCGATTCGCCCGTCCAGGTCGACGGGCCCGGACAAGCGTGCAATGGGGAGCGGAGGCGTAGGTCTGTCCTGCGCTGCGGCGTCGGGAACGCTCCCCAGCCACAACGCCAGTCCGGTGCCCAGCAGGGCCACGCGGAACATCCTGCGCGCCTATCCCGTCCGAGCCGGGAGTTCGCGGGCGATCTCCTCCGCCGATCGCAGCGACAGAGCGGCGAAGGTGAGCGTGCTGTTGGTGCAGCCCGAGGTGACGGCCGTGGCGCCTCCCACGACGAAGAGGTTCTCGTGATCGTGGGTGCGACCGTAGGAATCGGTAACGCTGGTGCCCGCATCGGTGCCCATGCGACAGCCGCCGCCCGGATGGTGCTGGCCCGGAATGAGACCGGTCCGCAGAACGCGCCCGTCACCGGCACGGGCCATCTCCTCGAACAGCGCGCGGATCCGTTGCTCGGTGTGGTCGCGAACGGCCGTCGATTCCACGCTGTCCCTGAAGTCGATCCTGGGCAGGGGATCCCCCCACCGGTTCTCACGCGAGGCTTCCAGCGTCACGGCGCTGTCGCGATCGGGCAGGACGTCGTAGATCGCACGAACGTAGGCCGTGGCGCGATCCTGCGTGCGCGCCCGCCAGTCGTCCATGACCTCGTCCCCGAGCAACATCTCTCCGGCGTCGCTCCGCACCCTCGGCTCCCTGCCGTCACTCGACGCCGAGATGCGCAGGTCGTGCCGCACGTAGCGGTCCATGGAGCGCGTGCGCTCGTACTCGCGGGTGATCAGGCTTTGGGTCCTGAAGATCCCCGGGTAGAGTCGCATGGGCAGCTCGATGTAGCCCTCCAGCGCCCGGTGTCCGTTCATGTACTTCCCCACGAGTCCGGAGCTGTTGGCGAGGCCAGCTGGGTAGCGCGAGTTGGCCGAAAGCAGCAGCAGGTGCGGGATCCACATGTAGCCGCAGGCGAGGACGAACGTCCGCGCCCGGAGCTCCACCGGCTCGTCGGGTCGGTCCCGGTCCAATGCCACGGCGCGATCGATCCTCGTCGAGCCGTCCTCGAGCTCCAGACGGCGGACCAGCGTCCGGGGGAGAAGCTCGATCCGGCCCGTCTCGATCAAACGCTGGAACGTGAAGTCCGGCGTATACTTGGCGCCTGTGGGACAGATATGGCAGGTATCGCAACGGGCACAGACCTGGCGTCCGCGATACGGCACCGTTGTTTTGGCCGCCGGCGCGGTCCAGAAGGGCACACCGGTGCTCTCGCCCCATTCCTTGAGTCGCTGGAGGTTGTACGACATGGGCAGAGGCGGCATGGGGTACGGCTTCGATCGCACGTCGAGCTCCGGGGGGCCCGGCTCCCCGGCGATGCCGATACGCTCTTCGGCGTCCTGGTAATAGGGCTCGAGCTCCTCGTAGCTGATGGGCCAGTCGTCTCCCACGCCGTAGAGCGACCGTATGCCGAAGTCCTCGGACGTGTAGCGAGGGCT
Organism: Gemmatimonadota bacterium; assembly: GCA_039590375.1. Taxonomy (GTDB): domain Bacteria; phylum Gemmatimonadota; class Gemmatimonadetes; order Longimicrobiales; family Gaopeijiaceae; genus UBA822. The sequence goes on along the minus strand of JBDHFN010000045.1, from coordinate 14,313 downwards.
GGCGCCCCCCCAATGCATGGACCAACCGCCCACGACCATGGACCGCGAGATGATGCCCCGGGCGCTCTGGCCGGGCAGGTGATCGTCGGTCCACGGGTTCTCGCCGTATGCGAGGAAGCGCTGCCGCCGCGCTTGTCTTTGGCCCAACGGCGTCGTCCAGCCACCCGCTTCCACGACAACGATCCGGGCGTCTCGCTCGTCGGCCAGCTTCTCGGCCACCATGGCCGCCGTGATGCCCGCGCCGATGACACAGACGTCGCTCTCCACGACCCTGGCGATGGCCACTACACGCCCTGCCCGGGAGCTGGAGCCTCGGTGGCCGCGTCGAGCGGACGGCAAGTTCGCTCGCCGATGCCGGCCCGGTAGCAGACGTCGACGGCCTCCGGAGTCGCGTAGAAGAACGCCATTACCGCCACTGCGACGTGGTCCGCTTGGATCGCCGGGCCGAGCGTCGCCGGCTGCTCTCCCGCGATGCGTTGCCGCAGGATCGCCTGGCGCGCGGAGACCTCGAGCTCGCTGAAGGGCGCGCCGTGCTCGCCCTGCGCCGCCCGCTCGAGCGCGCCGAGCTGGTCGGCCCAGAGCGGCGTGGGATCGGGTGGCGCGTAGGTGATTTCCGAGGAGATGTAGCCATGATCGAGCTCGGCTTCGGGCTCGAACTCGCTGAGCCACCTGCCGAACTCCGCCACCACGCGCGAGGTACGGTCGGGCCCGAGCTCCGACGGGAGCACCGCCTCCGCCACGGCGTGCAACGTACTGTCGTCCAACGCCCGACCAGCTTCCCCGGGGAGGCACCGGGTTACGGCCAGCGCCGCCACGGCGGTGGCCGACTGCTTCAGAAACGTACGGCGATCGCTTTCCGTCATGGCGAAGTCATCGGGTCGGCCTGGTCCAAGGTCTCGTGGAAGAACTCCAGAATCCGGCCCCAGGCGTCCCGACGGCTCTCGCGGCTGAGCCCGTGGCCGTCGTTCGGGTACGAGCGGAACTCCACCGGGTTGCCTCGCGCTCTAAGGGCTTCGACGAGACGAACCGACTGCTGGTAGGGAGCCCGACGGTCCCGCTCGCCGTGCGCGATCAGGAAGGGCAGGTCCGTGCGGATCTCGTCGAGGTGCCGAATCGACGCCGTGTGCTCGAACAGCTCGGGGCGCTCGCCTGGCCTGAAGCCGAAGTGCCCCTCGATGATCCAGAACCGCATGAGACGGTCGCCGTGCTCGAACGCATCCTCCCAATCGTAGATCCCCCGGAACGGGGCCGCCGCGTCGAAGGGCTGCGAATCCCGAGTCAGGGCGGCCAGGGTCATGATTCCGCCGTAGCTGCCCCCATAGATCCCGACCTTGCCGTTGGACCACGGTTGCCCCTCGAGCCACCGGGCCGCGGCCACGGCGTCCCAGCCCTGGCCTGCCGCCCAGTCTCCCAGCGCCAGGTCCTGGAACTCCCGACCATGTCCGGCGCTGCCCCGGTATTCGATGGCCAACACTACGAAGCCCTCGTTGGCCAGAAGGTGCTCCAACGGGTGGAATCCATTGCCGTACGCGTTGTTGCCTCCGCCGTGAACCTGCACGAGAGCCGGGTAACTGCTCGACGGGTCGAAGGCCGGTGGGCGGAACAGGTATCCCAGCACGTACTTGCCATCGGTGCTCCGGAAAGCCAGCCGCTCCGGCGCCTCGAGGTCGCTCCGTTGGGTGGTCCAGTCCGTGAGCCGGACCGGCACCCCTCCCTCCAGGTCCAGACGGTGCAGCTCGCCGCCCCGGGTGGGTGTGGAGCGGACGTAGACGACGCTCGAGCCGTCGCCCGCCACCGAGAAGTTCCGAAAGCTGCCGCGCTCGTACGTCATCTGCGTGGCCACCCCACCGGCGGTGTCCACCGCCCAGAGGTTGGCGTCTCCCTGCCACAGGTAGCGGAAGTAGATCGACTGTCCGTCGGGGTGCCACGCGAGCCGGATGCCCCCGTTTCCGTCGGAGACGTGCGTGTTCATGGAGACCTTCCGCGTGGTTCCGGATGCCGCGTCCAGCAGATAGATGTCGGACAGATCGCCGTACCAGAACTCCTCCGTCCGGACGGCGTTGAAGGCGATACTCTGGCCGTCGGGAGACCAGACGGGAGAGGTCATCACGTGCAGACCGGACGTGAGCTTCTCCCTGGCCCGCGTGTTCACGTCGACCCACCAGACGTCGTCGGCCCACTCGTCGCTTTCGTTGGAGACGTACGCCAGCCGAGTGCCGTCCGGCGACCATGCGACACCGAACCGAGGCTCGTCCCACGGCATGGCGCCCTCGGTGAGGCGGGTGGGCTCGCCGGAGGACACGTCGACCACGTAGACGTCTTGATGCCCCGAGCGGGCCGAAAGGAAGGCGATGCGGCGGCCGTCTGGAGACCACGCGAGGCCCCGTTCGTCGTCGGGGTCGCACGTGACCCGCCTGAGCCCCGTGCCGTCGGGGGCAACGATCCAGATGTCGCTGGCACCATCCACGAATCGGACGAAAGCGATCGACCTTCCGTCAGCCGACCAGGCGGGACCGGATTCCGCTCCTTCGTCGTCCACCAGCAATCGCGCGTCGCCCCCGGCCCGGTCCATGGCCCAGACCTTTGCGCGCCCGGACCGGTCGGAGACGATCAGGATGGTCTGTCCGTCGGGTGACACGGCCGGCGACGCCACGCGGACGTCGGAGACCATCGCCTCCAGCGTCACGGCCCGGCTCTGCGCAGCCGCGTTCTCCAGAGGCAAGAGCAGCAGAATCACGGCAGTGCCGAGGAGCCGCCGGGCGCGCACGTCCCGTCGCGGCGTACGCGGATCGTCTGGCGGTCCTTGACGGAGGGCGGTCGAGCCGAGAATCATTGGGATGTCTCCTTTGGGAGCTGCGTATCCATATTCGTGCGTCACCTCTTCGATTCGTCCTCGCCCTGGTGGCCACGGTCGGGCTGTCTGGCTGCGGCACCGCGCCGGGCGGCGGCGGTGCGGGCGCCCGGTCGAGCGACGTCATCACCCGGGCCGAGATCGAAGGCTCGGCGTCCGATTCCGCGTATGAGGCCGTTGAACGCCTGCGCCGCGACTGGCTGGTGTCGCGCGGTCCCACGTCCGCCACCGATCCCACGCCTGTACTGCCGAAGGTATTCGTCGACGGCCTCGAACGTGGAGAGCTCCAAGCGCTCTACGCGATCTCGGCCAACGTGATCGAAGAGATTCGCTTCATCGGCTCCTCCGAGGCGACGCTTCTCCACGGGCAGGGGTACCTCGGTGGGATCATCCAGGTGAGCCTGCACTCGAGTTTGAGCTGTCTCCCTTCGCTCGACAATGCCCCGGGATCGGAGTTCCTGCCTACAACATCCCTGCACGGGGTCGACGTCAGTCTCCAACGCGTTAGATTGTTCAACAACGCCGAACAACCTATGGTCACCCCCGGGCCGCCGGCAAAGGTCGGCGCGTGAAGGAGTGTTCCATGGAGCGAGTGTCAGGGCGATTCGCCAACAGGGAGGAGCCCAAGCGTGGTAGTGCGAGAGGGCTTTCAGATCGATCGAACGAGCACCGCCGACCAGGCCGCTGCCGCCCTGCGAGAGCGGATACTCGGCGGAGAACTGCCGCCCGGGACGGCGTTGCAGGAGGTTTCCGTGGCCGAGGCGCTCGGCATCTCTCGCAACACCTTGCGGGAGGCGATCCGGTCTCTCGTCCACGAGGGGCTGGTGAAGCATACCCCGCATCGAGGGGCCTCGGTCATGTCACTCGGGCGGCAGGACGTCAGCGACATCTTCCTCGTCAGAAAGCTGCTCGAACCCACGGCAGTGAGGAAGGCTCTCGATCTACCTGCTGAAGACGTGAGGGAGTTGAGGGAGCTCGTGGAGGCGGTAAACCGAGCCGTCGACGATGAAGACTGGCCTCTCGCCGTCGAGCTGGACATGCGGTTTCACCGCAGGCTGGTGAGCCAACACGGAAGCGAGCGGATCGACGGCCTCTTCCGAACCGTGACGGCAGAGCTGCGCCTGGCTCTGATTCTCATCGACCGGCAGGTGAGCGCCGCCGCTACGGCCCGACAGATGGCGCGGCACGGGGTGGTCGTGGATCTGCTCGAGAAGGGGCGCGTGGAGCAATGCGCCGAGGAGATCCTCGATCACCTCGAGCAGGGCGAATCCAGGGTCATGGACGCCATCGCCAGCTCTCCGAGCCTTGATTTCGCCTCTGGCTCCTGAAGCCCCCATACACAACTTCCCCGTCGTATCAATGCTCAGGGTCGCCGCGCCCCTCACCGGAGGCAAGCGGCGCGCGCGCGGGCCCGGCTCGCGCGCGGGCATGTGCGCAATGCCTGCCACTCCCCAGCCCTCCGGGCTGCCGCGCGTCCTCGACTGCCTTGCGTAAGCGACCCTCGCAGTGAGACCGCTCCGTGGCCTTTAGACCCAAAGCCACTTGACACCGAGCAGCGCGCGACGTAGAACGTTTGAACAACTCAACAATGTTCCGTAGGCTGGGCCAGTTGACTGTGCTCGCCTGAAGCGGATCCGGCGGCACGACCCAAACGGACCGTCATGCATGGAGTTGGCCCGGTGACCGGCACTACTGCGCAGCGATGGGCGCCGTCCGTCCGCGTCGCTCGGTTGGCGCGGGCTCCATTCGGTTCACGGCATCCGAGACCGGAGCCCTTTCCCTCGAATGCTCGCCAGCTGTTTTGGCGACCGGGGATGTTCCGCCCCGAAGACGTGATCGTCGGGGTCTGACCGTTCCTGCGGGTTTGAATCCGTTCCCGTCCGTCTTGTCTACAGGAGGTGCTTGAATGAGACGCTCGTTTGTCAGAATCTCTGCCCTCGTCGCATTGGCTGTCGCCGTGACGGCGTTGGAGCCCGCCGCGCACAGGATCTTGCCCGTGGGGACTGCGCCTGAGCTCGCTGCTCAGTCATCTTCGGGCGGGATCACGGGCACGGTCACGGAGGAGTCCACCGGGCGCCCCCTCGGCAACGTGCAGATCTACGTGCCGGACACCGGATTCGGGGCTCTGACCACGGCGGCGGGACGGTTCCTCATGCTCAACCTCCCCGCCGGTGAAATCACGCTCCGCGCTCAGATCATCGGCTTCGGCACCTCGGACCAGGTGGTGTTGGTGCGAGCCGACGAGACCGTCCAGGTCGATTTCACGTTGTCGCGCAGGGCTATTGACCTGGAGGGCGTCGTCGCCACGGTGGACGCGGCGGCCGCCAGTCGCCAAGCCGTAGGCACCGACTTCGAGCGCTTCGACGCGCAGTTGGAGATGGAGACCGCCGCCGTCTCGACCCTGTCCGACCTGATGTCCGGCCGAGCCGGCGGCGTGGACATCCAGCAGGGAACCGGGCCGGTCGGGAGCGCTTCGAGGATCCGCGTTCGAGGCGTGACCAGCCTCAGCCAGGGCGCGAACCCGATCATCATCATGGACGGGGTTCGGGTCAGCAACGAGACGGATCGCGGTCCCGAGTCCATCGACTGGACCGAAGGACGCACGTTCTCTCGCATCGACGACATCAATCCGTCAGACGTGGAATCGGTCCAGGTCATCAAGGGGCCGACCGCCACTGCCCTCTACGGGTCGGAGGCGGCGTCAGGCGTGATCATCATCGAGACGAGGAAGGGCCGGAGGGGGGCGCACGGCGTCACCGCCAGTTGGGAGACAGGTTTCGTCCAGGATAATGCTCACTACTGGGACAAGTACTACAACTTCACGAAGTTCATGGGCATCACGGACGTCAACAGTCCCATCGCCCAGCAGTGGAACGCCACCGTAAACCCGGTCACGGGAGAAGTTTGGGGCTTCCACAACTCCATGACGAATGCGCTCACCAGTCCGTTGCGCACCGGGTGGTCCAACGCGTTCAACCTGAGCGTGAACGGCGGCGGACGGGACATCCAGTATTTCGTGTCCGGCAGGTACGAGAACTCCGACGGACCGTACCCGGTGAACACCCTGGAGCGGGCTTCGCTGCGCGGCAACCTCACCGCCCGAACGAGCGACAAGTTCGAGGTCGTCCTCAGCACCAACTACGTGGAATCTGAAGTCCGCGTACCCGAGTCCTCACGGAGCTTCCGCGGCTACTCTACGAACGGCGGAGCCGGAGGAGCCCTCACTTCCTTCGGTGTCAAGCCCGACGGGACCCGGGGCGACTGCCTGGGGACACTCGCCAGTGGCGAAAACCAGGATGCGCGGTGCGAGTTCCAGCAGGGCAACCTGATCTCGAACTTCGACAACCTGAACACCGTCCTCAGCGGACAGGAGCTCAACCGGTTCATAGGAAGCGCGGTCGCCGCCTGGACGCCCGCGTCCTGGTTCACGAACCGGTTCACGGTCGGGATCGACTTCTCCCAGGAACATGACACCAACGAGTTCCCGCTGGATGAGGATCGGCCCTTCGGCATCCTGTCTTCCGGCTTCATCCGGGATCAGCGACACACCACCACCAACAAGACCTTTGAGTACACGGGTACGATCCTGGCGAACCTGAGCAGTCGGGTTTCCTCGACCAGCAGCTTCGGCGCCCAGTACTTCCAGCGACGGAGCGAGCTCGTGGGGTGCATCGGGGAAGGCGGATTCGCGAGCCCCACGGCCACCGCGTGCGACGCCGCGCTGATCGAGTCGGGCTTCTCGGGGCTGAGCGACAACCGTCAGGCTGGCGTGTACGGCCAGCAGCGCTTCTCCTTCGACGACCGGTTGTTCTTCAGCGCGGGAATCCGGTACGACGACAACAGCGCCTTCGGCGAGAATCAATCCGGCATCTGGTCTCCCAGCTTCAACGCGTCATGGGTGGCCAGCGCCTACGACTTCTGGAACGTCTCGTGGTGGTCCAGCCTGCGGTTCCGCGGTGCCTATGGCACGGCTGCGCAGGCCCCTCCGCAGTCCGCATCGATCACCAGGCTCCTACCCGTTCGCTTGGAGTCGGGCGGCAACCAGATCACGGGCGTGTCGGCGGCCTTCCCGGGGAACGAGGACCTGACGGCCGAGCGGAAGGCCGAGTTGGAGCTGGGCTTCGACGCCGGCCTGCTGGACGAACGGCTGGCCGTCAAGTTCACCTACTTCCGGCAAACGACGACGGACGCGATCCTGGAGCGGTTCCTGGCGCCATCGGCCGGGTTCAGAGGCCAACAGTGGATCAACGTGGGCGAGCTTCAGAACAACGGCTGGGAGGCACAGATCGGGGCGCAGCTCGTGAACACGGCGTCCTTCCAATGGGACCTCGACTACAGGCACAGCACACAGAATCCCATCATCACCTCCATGGGTGAGTTCCCACCGCTTCTTCTGGGAGGCAACCGCGGTGCGTTCATCGAGGGCTTCCCGCCCGGCTCGTACTACGGTCCCATCATCACCAGGGCCGAGCGAGCCGCCGACGGCACGATCGTCGAGGGCAGCGTCGTCGTACAGCCAGGAGACCTGGGGCTCACCGGGAGCCAGGCGGACTATTCGTTCCTGGGGAGTCCTCAGCCAACGAACTTCCAGAGCCTGTCCACGACTTTCACCATGTTGCAGGGGCGGCTGACGCTTTCCACGCTGTTCGATCGCAAGGGCAACGTGTCAAAGAACAACGGCACCAGCGACTTCCACGTGAGCTTCGGACGAGACTTCGCGGGAACGCGGGAATACGCGTTCCGCGAGTCGGAGATGACGCCCGAGGAGCAAGCGGCCATGGAGAAGTCGTTGGTCGAGGGCGGAATCCACCGGGACTTCGTCTTCGCCGAGGACGGGTCGTTCATCAAATGGAGAGAGGTCACGCTCACCTACCGGATCCCGGAGAACCTCACGAGGGACGTGAGGACCTCCCTGACGGTCGGGACCCGGAACTTGGCTACCTGGACGAATTACCGCGGCCTCGATCCAGAAGCCATCGTGCTGGGCGGGCAGACCGAGTTCGTGGCCAACGAGGAGTTCTACGGTGAGGCGGTTCCGAGGCGATTCTTCGCGCGGATACAGATGCAGTTCTGATGTCGAGGACACTGATTGCCGACGAAGAGAAACGCCAGCAAGGGAGACGCACCATGGACGAGAAGAACATCGATCGGAGGCGGCTCGGCAGGAGCCAGGCGATCATCTGGATCCTCGGCGTGTCAGTCGCGGTCGGTTCGATAGGCATCACCGGCTGCGACGACCTCCTGACCGTCGATCCCGACCCCCACTTCGTGGACGCCACGCAGAACCCGCCTCTCCTTCAGGAGACGATGGTCGGAACCAAGGTGGACATGGACTACGCTTACGACGTGTGGGTGTACCAATCGAACCAGTTGGGCGGCGGCATCGTGGCGGTGGGGAATCTGCGATTCGCGCTGTCGCAGCGAAACGTCAATGAGGGCGGCGGGCAGGCGGGAGGGCTCACCGGAGGGGAACGGGATAGCCGAGGCCCCGAGGTGGCCTACTACGCGTACCTCCAGCAGAGCATCGCGTCGGCTGAGAGGGCCCGTGAGCGGATCCTGAGTGGCGAGTTCGAGGGGCTGGACGCGAACTCGGCGGAGTACGCCCGGCTCTCCTTGTATCGCGGCTTCGAGATCGTGTGGCTGTCCGACCTCTATTGCGAGCTGGTGCTGGACGCAAGACCACCACGGTACAGCTCGCTGGAAGGCTACCAGATTGCCTTGGAGCATTTCCAGGCCGCAGCGTCCGCGTCTAGCGCGGAAGAGGAGATCAGGCTGGCCGCCCTGGCTGGGCTCGCCCGGGTGAACCGCCTGCTGGGGAACGACGCTCAAGCCGCCACCTTCGCGGAGCAGGTCCCGGACGACTTCGAGTTCGTCTCGACCTACTCGACCAACACTTTCGAGCAGACCAACCGGATCTGGTTCCGGACTTGGGGCTTCGGCGAGCACAGCGTATCCAGCGCGTTCCGCGACCTGACGGTGGACGACACGGGCATTCCCGATCCGCGCACGCTCCTGGTCAAGAACCCGGTCCCGCCCCGGGGTGAGTTCGACGACGTGTACGCAGCGGTGAAGATGCCGTCGGGAAGCGACCCGGTCGTCATCACCAACGGCACCGAGATGCGCTACATCATCGCCGAGGCGTCTCTGGCATCCGATCCCGACAGGACGGTCGAGATCATCAACGAGATTCGCGCCGAGCGAGGCGTCGATATCGTGTGGCAGCCTGCAGGCACGGGCCCCAACGAGATCCGGGACAAGCTCATCGACGAGAAGCAGCGGACGCTGCTCTTCGAGGCCGAGGTCCTCTTGGGCGACAAGCGCCTGTACCTGCGGAAGTACAACCTGGACCTGTTCCACACCGAGATCCCTCAGGGCTTCCCGGTTGGTGACATCACCTGCCAGGTGCTGCCGCGGAGAGAGATCGACAACATCGAGGGGCTCAGCTGAGTACGTCTTTCCAACACCCGCAGCCCGGGTCCGATCGGGGGCGTAGCCCTTGAATCGGGCCCGGGAGACGGGTCGCCCGACAAAACCGCCAAAGGCAACCATCACAAGGAGAGTCTCCGATGAAGCGTCGTACCTTCTTTCAGGCGGCAGGTGTGCAGGTGCTGGCGGCCTCGACCCTGCCGTCGACCCTGTCGGCGCTCGATGTCCCCATCGAGGAGGTGGATCCGGATCCCTCCCAATCATCGGACCTCGTCGATCTCTTCCATCGCCACATGCAGCTGTGCGAGTTGAGCGCGGGCGAGAACTTCCTCTTCTTTTCGAGGCCCGACTTCGCGCGACCCGAGTACATCGAGGCCTCCTTGGCGGCGGCGAAGATCCTGGGCGCGAACGCGTACTCTCTCGTTGCCACGACGCCGGGCGGGGGCGGGGCGGTGGATCCCTCTCGCCAGGAGGGTGGCGATCTGCTCGAGGAGGCATTCGTCGCTGCGGATCTGGTCTACGGTGCGATCCCGCTCTATACCGATGCACACAACGCCGCGCTGGCCGCCGGCACGCGAACGCTCATGGTCCAGCAGCCCGTCTCGACGCTCAGGCGGATGTTCCCCGACGAGGACGTCATCCAACGGACCTACGCCGGCGCCAGAAGAATGGCGGCCGCGAATGAGATCCGCGTGACCGACGATCAGGGCAGCGACTTCACCCTGCGAAAGGACGGTCGCAAGGGTCACGCCCAGGTCGGGATCTCCAGCATCCCCGGTCGGTGGGATCACTGGCCGTCCGGCCTGGTGGCTTGCGGGCCCCTCGAAGACCGGAGCGAAGGCGTCTACATGGTGAATCCGGGAGACATCATCCTGGGCATCCAGACGCGCTGCACCACGCCGGTGAAGATCACGCTGGAAGGCGGACGACTGACCGCAATCGAGGGCGGGACCGACGCCGACATGATTCGCGAAAGGCTCGAACTGTTCCAGGACTACCGTCATCCGGAAGGACGGCTGGCCGACCCGTTCCGCATCGCGCACGCGGGCTGGGGGACGGAGCACCGGGCGCAGTGGCAGGTCATGGGCATGGACTCCGAGAGCCTGATCGGCAACGTCATGGTCTCGATCGGCCGCAACATGTTCGACTCCGGGGACGAGTTCGCCGGCCTCGGTGGGGAGAACTACACGCCGGTCCACATCGACATCTGCTGCCGCAACAAGAACATGTTCCTCGACGGTGATCAGGTGATCGAGAACGGGCGACTGATTCCAGAGCTTGTATGAGCCGAACGTCGGCGCGCAGGGGACCCCACGACTCGGGGGCCTCGCGCGCCGATGGATCGCTCCTGAATGAGGTTGAGAGCCCACAGCAGGAAGCGGCCGAGTCGTCTCCGCCCGCGCGGGTCGCGCGGGGAGCGCTGTTTGAGAAGAGCAGGGACCTGTTGTGGGCGCTGGAGCGGCTTCTGCCGCTAGAGGAAGTCAAGACCGTTGTCGAGGTAGGATGTGGCCGCGGCGCGTTGGCGCTCCGGCTCGCCGACCGCCTGCAGGGGTCGGGCGAGGTGCTTGCCTTCGACGTCGATAGGCAGGCGGTCCGGTTGGCCAGCAAGCAAGCGGCTGCCGCCGGACTCACGAACGTCGAGTTCCGGGAGGGGGACGCGTACGCTCTCCCTCTCGATGGCGACTCTGCCGACGTGGTCTTGTGCAGCAGCCTGCTGTGCACGCTCGACCGGGCCCGCGACGCGGTAGTGGAGATGCAAAGGGTCGTGCGCGAGGGTGGCTTCCAGGCCGCCGCGGAGCCAGTGGCCACGCAATTGGCCCACGACCCGGACGACGCGCGCTTCACTCGACTGTCGGAGAGGCTGAACGGGGCCTTCCATCGAGGTTGGCAGGCCAGGGGCAAGAACCCGCGCATCGGCCTGGAGCTGCCCGGCATGTTCCTCGGGGCCGGTCTGGAAGACGTGGCGGCAGACGCCATCTGTCAGGTCCACCTGCTCTGCGATCCTCGGCGGGGATTCCGTGAGATCGTCGATCAGCTCACGACGGAGGCGGCGCCGCTCCCCGAGGCCACCGCGGCCATGGTGGTGAAGGGAGGAATGTCGAAAGCCGAGCTCAAAGAGCACCACCGGAGGGCGGAGAAGAGGCTCGAGGATTTCTACACTGATCCTGGGGGCGTACCGCGGAGCGGGTATCTGCGGATGACGGCTCCTCTGATCGTCGTCGCCGGGCGGAAGCCCGGAGGCGGATAGAAGGACACGCTGGTCCACTCGAATCCCGTAACGGGTTCACCAAGGAGGCATCGTGAAACGCAGAGAGTTCTTCAAGACCGCAGGGGCGGCCGGGGTCGGGTCGGCGGCACTCGGCGCAGCTCCGGTGCGCAAGGAATGGCTGATGTCGACAACGGAGACGGCGTACCGAGGTCCCGAGCCGTCTGCCTTCCTGGTGTCGCACTGCCGGAGGATCCTCGATCAGAACCTGCTCAAAGCCGGTGAGACGTTCATCCTCACCACGCCGATGGTCTACGATGTAGACTACATGCAGGCAATGCTGGTGGCTGCCGGGGAGATCGGGGCTACGGGCATGCACGTCGCCGTGATCTCCCACGATCCGACGCAGGGTCGCGACCAGGGGCGACTGGGCCCGTCGCCCGGGGCCGCGCTCACGCCGGTCCACTGGAATCTGTATGCCGAGGCCGATCTCCTGATCAACAGCAGTCTGGGTTCCGCACCTGGCCTGCCGAGCCCAACGACGGCCTACAACGTCAAGGTCGGAGATCACCCCTATCGCAGCGACAGCGAGTACATCAACCGGCCGGGATCGAAGACCCGGTGGTTGAACGTCGGATACGACCTGGGTCGGCAGCAGCGGTACTTCCCCACTGCGGAACGGCGGGAACGCACGCTCAGGGGTGCACGCCTCCTGGACGAGGCCCGCGGCGAGATACGCGTCACCAACGAGGCCGGCTCGGATTGGACCTGCTCCGGTGCCGGGAGGCCCGGCCACGCGCAGTACGGCATCGCGGACTTCCCCGGGCGCTGGGACAACTTCGGCTACGGCTGCGTGGCCTACGGTCCGGTGGAGGACAGCGCCGACGGCGTGCTGGTGTTCAAGCCGGGCGACATCATCCGGGATATCTACCCCAATGTCCTGAGGGAGGAAGTCAGGGTCACCTTCCAAAACGGGTACGTGACGGGCGTCGAAGGGGGGAGCCAGGCTCGGCAGTGGCAGGAGCACCTGTCCTCCTTCGATCACCGGGAAGCGTGGGGCCTTGCGCACTTCGGCTGGGGCACCCACGAGAAGACCCAGCTCAGCAGCGTCGACGACATCGGCCACTACCATCACAACCTGATGGGAAGCCTGCTCTACTCGTTGGGCATGAACTTCGCCCACGGCATGGGTGGGCCTGACGCCGGGTACTCGGGTCTGGGCGCGACAGCCCGCATCGCCCCGAATCACAGCCACTACGCCATGTTCGACTGCGACGTCTACGTCGACGGGAACAAGGTGATCGAGCAAGGCCGCTGCTCTCCCGAGGCCGGTGGCATCGCCTGAGGCCCGATTCAGGCTCGCAGAAGGACATGTCGTCTCCGAGGGATGCCGGTGGGCCCGAGGGCTCACCGGCTCTTCTCGCAGGGCGCCTGAAGAACTCAACGCACGGTGGCCGGCTGGTCAACCGCCGGTTCTGAAAGGGGACGTCTTGATGAGGATTCCGCCGCGGCTGCGCTCCGTCGTTGGGTGGACGGGGCTGACGCCGATCGGACGCGGGGCCGTGGGTACGAAGAGCTCCTCGCTGCCGCTGGGCTCGGTCGTAAGCCTGAAGGAGCCGTCCATGCGCCGGGGGCTGGGTGCCGGCGTGCTGGGCCTCTTCTTCGGCCTGTTCGCGATGAATGCACCGTCGGCCCTGGCTCAGGGCGGGCAATCAGCCGACCGCCTCGCCCTGGTGGGCGGCATGCTGCTCGATGGGTACGAGGCACCGGCCATCCACCACGCGGCGATCCTGATCGAGAATGGCCGCATCGTGGCTGCGGGACCTGCGGACGAGGTCGAGATCCCGGAAAACACTCGGGTGGTGGACACCAGCGGCAAGACCATGATGCCCGGCCTGATAGACCTCCACGTCCATCTGATGATCCTCGGCCACGGCGAGTACGCGGATTGGTGGCCCATCCTGGAGAATCGCAAAGAGGAGGTCATGGAGATCTCCGCCCGGCAGCTGCTCCTGGCCGGGGTCACCACGGCCGTTGACCTCGGTGCGCCCATAGAGATCGTGAGGGTCCGGGACCGGATCAACGCCGGGGAGATCCCGGGCGCTCGCATGCTGGTGAGCGGACCCTGGGTCACCCGGGCGGGTCGCGGATTCCCAGACCACTTCCAGCGGCGCATCTCCTCGCCCCAGGAGGCCGCCGAGCAGACCCGCGACCTCATCGACTCCGGTGTCGACCTGATCAAGACCTGGGCCGGCATGACCGAGGACGACATCCGGGCGGTCGTTGAAGAAGCGCACAAGGACGGCGTCCCAGTCCACAGCCACCTCTACGCACCCGACGACATGTGGGCGGCCATCCGCGCCGGCACGGACGTGATCCAGCACGCCGGCTCCGGAGGGAACCCGCCGTACAGCGACGAGCTCATCAGCGAGATCTCCCACCGGGGCATTCCGGTGGTGCAGACCATCGCCCACCGCATCTGGGTCTATCCAGCCACGGTGGAGTTCCCCGAGCGGCTGCAGGATCCGCGGCTGGAGGTCGACTTCCCGCCCGACATCTACGAGGAGGTACAGCGCTCCTTCGTGGGCTTCCACCGGAACTCGTACTTCCGCACGACGCCCCGGCAGATCCGCAACAGCGAGATCGCCGCGCGCCAGTTCATCGATGCGCACGCCAGGATGGGGATGGGCACCGATTCGGGCTCGCCCATGAACTTCCACACGGAGGCCGCCTGGCGGGAGATCTCGGCGCTGGTGGACAGCGGCATGAGCCCCATCGAGGCTATCTCGGCATCCACCAAGACCGGGGCCGAGATCGTGGGCATGGGCCG
>JBDHFN010000044.1:0-25257 GCA_039590375.1 Gemmatimonadota bacterium | reverse complement strand
GCCGCCCGAGAGCAGGACCCCCAGGGGCACGTCGGAGATCAGACGTCGCTCCACGGATTGGCGGACCAGGCGACGAATCTCCCCCTTCGCGCGGCTCCATCGCACCGGACGTGGATTGAAATCCGCTTCCCAATAGGGTCGGATACGTGGTTCGAAGCCCTCCTCTAAAATCAGGCACGAAGCTCGAGGAAGCGCCCGTGTGTTCCGGTAGAACGTCCCGGGAGTTGGTACGTATCCGAAGGCGAGATAGGACGGAAGTGAGGAGGGATTCAGCCCGGCGTCGAGGTCGGGGTGCTGCATCAGTCCCTTCAACTCGGAGGCCCAGGCCAATCGCTCCCCATCGTGGTATACGAAGAGGGGCTTGATCCCCATTCTATCGCGCCCTAGCAGAAGCCGGCGTGCGTCATCGTCCCAGATGGCGAAAGCGAACTGACCGCGGAGGTGCTCCACGAAATCCAGGCCCCACTCCTCGTAGGCGTGAACGACGACCTCGCAGTCTCCGGACGAGCGGAATACGTGGCCACGATCCTGGAGCCGGCGTCGAAGGGATTGGAAATTGTAGATCATCCCGTTCACGACGGTGGCGATCGAGCCCGTTTCGTTCAGAATGGGCTGTCCGCCCGTTTCGAGGTCGATTACGGCCAATCGGGCGTGACCCACAACGCAACGACCCGATGGGGCAACCCAGTACCCGACCGAGTCCGGACCGCGATGACGCAGCCGGGCGACCATGCGCTCAACGTGGGATTGGGTTTCGGGGGCCAGGGGAGTCTGGCCTCGAGCGACGATGCCGGCGATTCCACACATCCTAGGCCACGGCCCGTAGGGTTTCCGCGAACTCCTCCACTACGCCTCCCGCATGAGCTCTGAACCTGCACAAGCGCCCTGTTCGCGACCCGCTGTACTTCTTCAACAGTCTTCTAAGTCCGGTAACGTAACCGGGTCCTGGTCCGCCACCACTGTGTCCGGTTGATGACCCGGACCTTGAGCCAGGAGAGGCCGATGCCCGAAAAAATGAAGAAGAGAGGCATGATCTGGGCTCGATGTCGATACGCCGTCCCGAAGTTTCCCTCCACCAGGGCATAGCTCGACACGACCACGAGAAGCACCGACACGGGAAAGAGCACAGTTGCTCCGCGATCTCGGAGGGAGATCCGGAATCCGAGAATCGACAGGAGAAAGAGAGGATACCAGAGGAGCGCTTCTCCCATCGCCGTCGCTTGAAGGGTGGTTTCGATCGCCCAGGGGAAGGGCGCGAAGAGCAGGTAGGAGCCCCCGACCGGTATGTAGCGGAGGGCCGCTCCGATCGTACGGGTCTCTACTCCGACACCGAACGCGGAGGTGGCATTCTGCTGCAGTCCAGTCCGCAGAACCTGAGCAGTCTCGAGCAGCCCTTCCGGGCGCACACTCGAAAACAGGCCAACCTGGTCGGCGAAATAGGTCACGACCATTGCCGCCGCAGTGCCGAACAACATCGTACCAAACATGCGCTCCGGACGGATCGCAGTCACACTGCCGATCACGAGCCCCAAGACGATGAGGAAGGCCATATAGTCCCTGAGCAGAGCCAGACCGAGTAACGCCACGGCAAAGAACCAGAGGTAAGAAGGACGGAAGCTCTTCGACAGCCGCATACCGTACAGCACGATTGCCACCGTGCAGAGGGTGGCCAGCGCATCTCGAATGTTCAGAACCGACCAGAGCATCAAGGAGGGAAATAGCCCGGTGAGCAACGCGGCCAATTTGGCGGACGCGACAGGCAGGAATTCCTTGGTCAGATAGAACGTGATGAGGGCCGTCCACACCCCCGCAAACATGTTCAGAACGACCAGCGCAAGCCGGGAATCGCCAAACGCCAAGTGGAAAATGGCATTGAGGTGGTAGTATCCAGGACGCCATCCGTCGCGAATGGCGGTCGGGACGACAACGCCACCCGCCCAGTAGTTGCTGATCTCCCGCCCGATTCTCTCATACGTCTGGGCATCCGGCGCGAAGAAGTACGGCGAATACCTGAACTGGACGAACAAGACCAACAGCAACCGAAGCGCCAGGGTGGCCAGCGCAAGCCGGGTCAGCCACGTCCGAATCTCGAGGTCCCGCTCTCGCGCGAGTCCCGCCAGCGTGACCGCGAGCAGCAAGATCAACTCGATGGAGAACGGGAGCGCAACACCGGGACTCTCGATGACGGAGAGGCCGAGCAGTGCCGCTGCGACCACCACGAGAAGCACGACGGTCGAGAAGGCGATCGAGCGACTCACTCCTGAGAACCCTCTTCCTTCCACCACTGCCCTTGGGCCCACTGAGGGACGCCTGCCAAACCGACGAGTCCCAACAGCGCCCACAGGTGTCGGAATTCTTCATTGGCTATCGCGACCCCGTGGACTCCCACCGCCAACAGGGCCACAACCAGCACCGCATGCCTGCGCGTCGTCCCTTCGCGGACCAACGTACGGGCGAGCACTGCGAAGGCCCCACCGAACAGAGCCGCCCCAACCAATCCGAACTGGCCGAGGATGCTCAGATAGATATTGTGCGCGTCCCAGAGAGCCGCGGAACTCGTTGAACCGAGTGGGTCGGCCGCGACCGCCAAGACTGGACTGGCTCCCACACCGCTGAGCGGTGCGCCCAGAAACGCTTCCATGGCCGAGCCCCAAATAACGGGTCTGATACCGCTTCCCGTGATCGACAGCCCCGCGACCTCGACGCTCATCGGAAGCACGAGGCCGGCCAGAGTCATCGTGAAGAGGATGACGCCGGTCACCACGAAGATGACCGGGGCCGGCCGTCGTAACTGGACGGATGGACCCCCATCCCGCTGGCGCATGGTGAGAAGACCCATGGCGGTCAACAGCACGCCGGCACCGAGCCAGGCGGACGAGACCGTCACGACTAGCGTCCCGGCCAGAAGCCATGCGGCGCCGACCGCGGCCCACCCCCATGCCTCCCGTACTGCATCCCATCTCGCCCAGAGAATGGCACCCGACACCACCAGGAAATCTCCGAACATGTTCGGGTGAGGGAACGGTCCTGATACACGCGGCATCGGAAGGCCGCGGATAGACCCCCCTTCATGAAGCAAGCGCGCCTGAAATGCATCCGGGCCCAAAAGGACGCCGACCCAAGTCACCACCAGGCAGATCAGGGTTCCCAAGAGCCACGCGTCGGCGGCCTGCGCCCACGCTGCTCCGCACCAAAGGATGGCTAGAGCGCCCATGCCCAAGGCCGCGAAGGCCAAACCCTTGGTAACGGCATAGGTCGGGTAGGAGCTCCAAGTCGCACTAAGCGTCACCCACACGCTGAAAGCCAGGATGAAGAGCGCCGCCACGTGGAAGGCACGGCGTCCGGGGAGCACCGGAAAATCCTCTCCCCCGGTGCGGTAGGGCCCCCTGATACGGAGGAGATCGATGATCCCGGCGAGCAGGGCCAAAGCGAGGAACGCGTCACTCCCCGTGGCCCACGTGCCGTTGATGGGTACGGTGAAGAGGTGGCCCATTGGCAGGACCACCAGATACGTGAGCAGGGCGAATCGGAGAATCACGGGGTCGGGGATCGCGGTCGGGGCCGGACTCTCGGTCGTGCCCTCCGCCCCCCGAACCGGGGACGCGCCCACGTCACCCATGTTCTTCCCCTTTGAAGTGACTCGAGATCGCCTCTACCAACCCCAAGATTGTGAACGGATCCGCCTCCACCGCAACCCGATACCCCAACTCGCGGGCTGCCTCGGCCGTCACCGGCCCGATTACGGCGGCGTCTTCGACGACTCCACCACCCACTAAACGATGGAAGCCTCGCACCGTGGACGGAGAGGTGAAGGTCACAAGGTCCACGCCCTGCTCGAGCGCCTCCAATACGCCTGGGTCCGCCGCTTCGACGTCGACAGTCCGATACGTGATCACTTCATCGACTTCGGCACCCAGTTCCCGCAAGCCGTCCCTGAGGACAGGCCTGGCGCCGCCGACCGTCGGGATCAAGATCCGCTGGCCACGCAGCGACGTCCGGGCCGAGAGCACCTCGACAACCGCTTCGGCTCTGTGGGTATCGGGGACGACCTCGACGGTGAGGCCCATATCCTCGAGGACGGTGGCTGTGGCAGGCCCTACGCAGCACAGGTGCGTCGCCGTGAGCGCGTCTTTGGCATCGACCCCGATGTCCGCCGCGGCCTTCGTGAAGAAGTCGACACCGTTCGCCGAGCTGAAGATCACCCATTCGTAGCGCGAGGCGTTCCGCACGGCACACCGCAGCGCTTCCTGATCCACAGCGGGCTCGACTCTGATGGTCGGAATGCGAACCACCCTCGCGCCCAGGGCCCCCAGGGCCGCAACAAGCCCATCGGCCTGCGACGCCGCTCTCGTGACGACCAGGGTTCGACCCGTCAGGGGGCATGACCCGAGGGCCGGGTCTACGGACTCAGTGGCGTTCATCACCCCAATATACTCATCGGGGGGGGGTCCGAGGTCGAAATGATTGGACGGTTGGTCCCCAAAACAAAAGCTCCTGAGGAAGTCGAACGCCCCAGGAGCACCGGACCCGATAGATCTTCGCTGGGCCTTACGCCTCGGCCACCGTCACCGGTGGGGCCTTCGCGATTTTCCCGCCCTTGATGCACGTCGTGCAGACACGGACGCGACGCCGGTCCCCCTCGGAAGTGATGATCTTCACCGTCTGAAGATTCGGCAACCAGCGACGCTTGGTCTTGTTGTTGGCGTGGCTGACGTTATTTCCGGTCTGCGGTCGCTTACCGCACACATAGCATACTCGGGCCATATTCCTTGCTCCGCGGAGTCGGTCAGTCGTCTTCGGGCCGGGGCTGGGCCGTAACCGTCACCCCCGTGGCCTCGAAGAACGACTCGGCGAAAACAGCCAGGATTCTATCGCCTTCTGAAATGCCACCGCTGGCCACCCAAGCATCGGCAACACTGTCCGACATGGTGAGCACCGTTCCGACCACAGCCACCGTCGCACCACCCTCTACGACGACACCGCTCTCGACCACCTCGGGAATCATCTTGACTAGGTACGGTGACGGCTGACCGGGGACCTGCACGAAGAAGGCCTCCGATCCTACGAGGCCCTGCACGGGTAGCCCATTCAGTCGGATGAACATGCCCGCCTGTGCTGTGGGATTCGCGCCAAAGACATCGGTGGCCACCACCGTCGGCACAGCCTCCTCCTCGACCTCGCCGCCCCCCTCGACGACCTCGACCTCCACCGGCGCCGCCTGTAGGAACAACCAAGCCATCAGGCCTGCGGCCGCCAAGAACGCGCCAGCCATCAAGTAGACGGATAAGGCGCCAGCCTCACCTTTGCGGGACCCGAACGAAACCATATCTGACGATGCTCCCCGTTTTGATCTGACCTTGATGTCCAAGATTCCGCCAGTCTAATCGACCAACTCGATCAGCGCCATCTCGGCGGCATCACCTCGCCGATTCCCCAACTTCAAAATGCGAGTGTAGCCCCCGGGCCGCTCCGTGAAACGAGGCCCGATATCATCGAACAGCTTGCCAAGGACTTGGCGGTCGGCGATCCAACGGCCTGCGAGACGGCGCGCGTGGAGATCCCCTCTCTTGCCAAGCGTGATCAGCCGCTCAGCGAAGGGACGCAATTCCTTCGCCTTGGCCGTCGTGGTTTCGATCCGCTCGTGGCGAAAAAGGGACGTCGCCATGTTCCGCATCGTCGCCTTCTTGTGGCTCGCCGTCCGGGAAAGGGTCCGGCCCTTGTTGCGGTGCCTCATGTTCGAACGCTACTCCTCGCTCGTCTCTGCGGCTTCCACCGCGTCTTCTTCGACCATGAACAGTTGGCCATCGTCGCCAGACTTGAGGCTCATTCCGAACTTCAGCTCATGTTCATCGAGAAAAGCCGTGATCTCCGTGAGCGACTTCTTGCCGAAGTTCTCGATACCGAGCATCTCGTCTTCCGTACGCTGAACGAGGTCGCCCAGAGTCTGGATGTTCTCCTTCTGAAGCGAGTTCCGGGATCGGACGCTCAACTCCGCCAAATCCTCGATGGGACGATCGAATAGGTCCCGAAGCCGCTCCGGTACTTCAATCGCGCCCGGAACGGTCACCTGCGGCACGCCGCCCTCCCCGAAATACAGCATGAACTCGAAGTGCTTACGGATCAACGCGGCCGCATACTTGACCGCGGACTCCGCATCCACCGACCCGTCCGTTTCGACCACGAGTGTGAGCCGATCGAAGTCTGTACGTTGTCCGACCCGTGTTTCCTCGACGGAGAAGTTGGCACGACGGACGGGATTGAAGATCGCGTCGATCCGCACCAGGTCCACGGGAGCTCCTCGCGGCAACTC
Organism: Gemmatimonadota bacterium; assembly: GCA_039590375.1. Taxonomy (GTDB): domain Bacteria; phylum Gemmatimonadota; class Gemmatimonadetes; order Longimicrobiales; family Gaopeijiaceae; genus UBA822. The sequence goes on along the minus strand of JBDHFN010000044.1, from coordinate 18,947 downwards.
ATGCTGATCGGCGAGCACGAAGCCCCGCCCCTTCCGGACGTGCAACTCGATGTTGAGCTTGCGCTTGTCGTGGACCGTCATCAAGTGATGGTCCTCCTCATGAATGGTCACGCCACTCACAGGAGCGATATCGGCGGCAGTGACCGGGCCCGCACGATTCACCTGGATGGCGAGCGTGGCCTCGGGCACATCCTCGTCCAGAGTGACGACGAGGGACTTGAGATTCTGAATGATTTGATGAACGTCCTCGACCACCCCCGGGATGGTCTGGTGCTCATGCACGACACCGTCGACCCGGAACGCCCAAACCGCGGCTCCGCGAAGCGACGAAAGCAGGACCCGCCTCACCGAGTTTCCGAGCGTATGGCCGTAACCACGCTCGAGAGGCTCGATCACGAACTCGGCCCGGCTCCCATCTTCCGAGGCATCTGAGACCTCGATGCGCTCGGGCAGTACCAAACCAGTCAAATCAATCTGCACGGGGGTCTCCATTACTTCGAGTAGAGCTCCACGATGAGCTGTTCTTGGACGGCCAGCGGGATATCCTGACGGGTAGGCTGGCGAGTCATGCGCCCGACACGGTTCTTCTCATCAAGGGCGAGCCACTCCACCAAGGACGGGCGTGTTCTCGCCTCCAGGCTCCCCTGAACGGTCGCCAGGTCCTTGGACTTGGCCTTTATCGCCACCTCGTCCCCGGGACCCAACTGGTAGGACGGTACGTCCACGACGTGCCCGTTGATTTCGACATGGCGGTGCCGCACGAGCTGTCGTGCGGCTCCGCGACTCGGTGCGAAGCCCATTCGGAAGATCACGTTGTCCAACCGGATCTCGAGAGAAATCAACATGTTCTCGCCCGTGATTCCCTCCCGCGCGTTGGCCCGTGCGAACAGGTTCCGGAACTGCTTTTCATGGAGTCCGTAAATCCTCTTCACCTTCTGCTTCTCACGGAGCTGGACGGCGTATTCGGACTGCTTGCGCCGGCGCGCGTGTGCAGGACCGTGCTGGCCCGGAGGATAGGCGCGACGTTCGATGCCGCACTTCTCCGTGTAGCACTTCTGTCCCTTCAAGAAGAGCTTCTGCCCCTCGCGGCGGCAGAGTCGACAAACTGGTCCCGTGTAACGTGCCATTCTATTCTCTGTTAGACCCGGCGCTTCTTCGGCGGGCGGCATCCGTTGTGCGGAAGCGGCGTTACGTCCTGAATCGATTTGATCTGAATTCCTGCAGCCGCCAAAGCGGAGATGGCCGACTCTCGCCCGGAGCCAGGCCCCTGAACGCGTACATCGACCCGCCTGACACCCAGAGCGAGGGCCTCACGGCCACACTGCTCCGCCGCGACGGTAGCCGCGAAGGGCGTCGATTTCTTCGAGCCCTTGAAGCCGGCCTTTCCGGCGCTGCCCCAGACCACCGTATTTCCAGCTCTGTCGGTGATGGTGATCAGCGTGTTGTTGAAGGTCGCCTTGACGTGGGCGACCCCCTCCGCTTCGACGACTTTCTTGCTCCGCTTGCGCGGTGTTTTCTCATCGGCCACTCGGTACCATCCTCACTTCTTTGAGACTTCCGTTCAGACCCTGAACTCTCGCCGTCCTACTTCTTCGGCGGCGCCTTCTTCCCGGCGATGGCCCGCCGCTGACCCTTGTGGGTCCGGGCATTGGTGTGGGTGCGTTGGCCCCGGACCGGAAGTCCGCGTCGATGCCGGAGACCCCGGTAACAGCCGATGTCCATGAGACGCTTGATATTCATGGAGACTTCGGTGCGCAGGGTACCCTCGACCTTGTAGTTACCCTCGATCTCCTGGCGCAGCTTGTTGACGTCGTCATCGGTGAGATCGAGCGCACGCCGATCCGGATCCACTCCGGTGTTCTCGAGGATCACTCGCGAACGCGACGGACCGATACCGTACAGGTAGGTCAAAGCGACCTCGATCCGCTTTTCCTTCGGAAGATCCACACCCGCGATTCGTGCCATACAGCCCTTCTTCTCAGTTCCCTTGAGTAACCCGCTAAAACGGGGTCAAGGCTATTTATGCCAACCGGTTACGGCGACGCCTCGGACGATCACCCAGGCAATTTGCATCAAGCTATCCCTGGCGCTGTTTATGCTTGGGATTGCGACTGCAGATAACCCGCACGACCCCCCGCCGACGGACGATCTTGCAGTGTTCACAGATCGGTTTGACGCTGCTACGCACCTTCATTCTCAGCACCCCGACGTACGTTTATGGCAGAGCTGATAATGATAGTGGATCAATTGACCACTCTCAAGGCGTAGCAACAAAAAAAGCCCGGTCCCGCCCGAACATCGTCGGGCGGGACCGGGAGCCCCACCAACTACGCGTCGAGCCGGTGGCCCGACGCTGGCAACAAGCCTACCGCGGAAGCTGCGCGAACGCGCGCGTGGCCAGAGGCTTGTAGCCAGCACCAGTCTGACCGAAGCCCTCCAGGCCGGCCCCTTCGATCGCCCGCTCGATCGCACAGCCACTGTACTGAACCTTTCCGTTCTCATTGATGTCGAGGGCCTTGTCGGGGTCGCAGAGATCCTCGTTGAAGTAGTTCCCGTCCACGAATGCGGCTCCGTTCAGGACGGAACCGCGCTGGACCTCGATGCAGCCCTTGCCCAGAATGATGCCGTTGAACACCATCCCATCCTCCAAGTCGATCTCGCTGCCCTGCTGGGTAGCTTCGTCCCAATCCAGGATGATGATTCCCTGGCCATAATAGTCCCGGGCGTTCACGTCACCCCGGATGAGGATGATCGGGAAGTAGTCGAAGCATGGATGATTGGGATCATTGGAGCCCCAGTTCTCCTGGTCCGATGTTTGGCATTCACCGGATCCGTTGACGGAGGCCTGGGGATAGACCGACTCCCCTCCGTTCATTTCGCCGACAGAGAAGTTCGCCTGGGCCTTCAGGTCCGCCCAGGTCTTGTCCCCGAAATCGTTGAAGGTCGCTTCCGATATGGTCGTATCCTCGACCAGCGCCGGCACACCACTCAGCACCCCGTCGTCCTCGTTGATGAGCTGGGTCGAGTCCTTCATGATGAGCCCGGGCTTGTCCTCGAGTCCGTTGGTGCACACGCCGGCCGCTTCCCAGCCAGCGGGGTACGCGTCCTGGCCGAGAATGAAGTCGTCATCCGCCTCGAACATGACCTCCCCGTCGACCAGGGCCGCGGCCTCGCAACACCTTCCAATCCCAACACTCGCCTCATAGTTGACCAGGAGGCTCAGCCACTGCTGGCCTCCGAGCGGACCCGCCCCCCGACTCTCCACCATGAGTCCGAAAGTCGACGGTCCCCACCGGAAGATCTCGCCGCGGTACTCCCCGCCGTTGTCGAGGGTCTTCCACCCCAGATCCAGGCTCTCGCCTTGGGCAATGTCGGAGACGACGCTGTCCGCCGGCCAGTTCGCCCAGGATTCCCAGAGGCCCGCTTCGGCGGTGTAGAACGCCCGGCCGCCTTCGCGCACGGCACGGGCAGACTTCTGCTCGTCGGTGGCGGTCGTCAGCGCGGCAACCGCCACGCTTGTCATTACCGCCAACGCAAGCAAAACCACAGGCATGGCGAACCCGTCGCGCGCTTCCCAATGCGCCCTGACTCTATCGATCAACGTACTCATCTAACAAAACCTCCCTGCTGGCTCACCCGCGGAGCCAGACGGTAAATTGAATGCTATCCTGTCGCGCTTGCCCGCGGTCCATGCCAGTGCTTTCACTGCGGATCTCTATCTGCACCTGCTCCACGGCCGTGGGGTCGGCCGTCGCGGTCCCCGTGTCGTCCAGGTAGGTCAGGACGAACCCTCCATCGGAGGGGGAAACCAGGGGACCCGTCAGCTTCTCATAGCTCCCGGCGTTTCCGACCTTTCTCCCGAGCCACCACCGACCCCCGTCCTGGTAGATTCCGAATTCCACTCGTCTGAAGGCTGTCCAGGGCGTGCCCACCTGGATACCGGTCGTGTCCCCGGCCATCTCGACCACGAGGTCCGGGCGAGTGGTCGCCCCATCGCCCCAGTCGCAATACGGCACGGTGCTCCCGATCGGATCGAACTGGTCAGTGACATCCAACTCGACCCAGTCTTCGAGACCGGGCAGATAGACCATGGCGCTGTCGTTGGCCGTGGTGAAGATCTGGCCGGTCCTTCCAGAAACGCCATAATGCGCAATCGTATCCGCTTTGGCGCAGATGATTCCGGTCGCCATCGACGACCGCAGCGCCACGGTATCCGACTTGATGGTGTAGAGATCGCCTGCCGCCGAGGACAGTCCGCGAAACTCCCAAGTCATCAAGGCGGCGGCACTCCGCACCGTCTCGCGGGCATCCATAATCTGGACTTCTTGGGTGTAGGCTTGGCTCTGGTTGATCATAAACTGCACAACCACTGTCATGACCAGAGCGGAGAGCACCACGTAGATGGACAGCTCGATGAACGTGAATCCCGAGGTACGCAGCGGACGCTGGTCCAATGCCCCCGACCTCATGATGTCGTGTCCGGTTGCGCCATGTACAAGACGACCGTGTCCGTGACGGCGTTACCCCTCGTGTTCGTCCACCCCATTTCCAGCACGATCTTCTTCGGGTTGGTACCGGACACGGTCCACTTCATCGGATACCCATGCACGGTCGCCGTTCCGCTCGAAATGGTGTCGAACCCTCGTGACATCAAGTCCTCGGCCTGACTCTGCGAGGCGGCCCAGGCGTTCAGATCCGTGCGGCCGCTCTGCAGGTGGCGGGCCGCCAGAGCGGCTGCACCGGACAAGCTGATGAGCGCACCCGCGAGGATCGTGAGAGCAACCAATATCTCCACCAGCGAGACACCGCGTCGGTCAGCGAGGAGCCGATGCGTTTCCCTGTTTTTCAGATGCGTTCCCCGGTTCTTCATCTGATCACCTTACCGAGGGCGGTCACTTCCAAGGAGTCCCTTTGCGCGCCGAGAGTGAAGACGACGAAGCCGTTGTGGGCCTCACAAGTGTCTCCTCGATTGTTCTTATTGAGATCGGGAAGCCCGCGTCCGTCGAAACACACAAGGCTGCGCGTACCGCTGAGGCTCACAGGATTTTCAGTCGACGCATTCCTGACCTCGCCGATCGTATCCATTACGCCAGTGCTGCTCGTGTCTACTTCGATCCAATACCGATTGTTGGCGGTGTCGACGTGGAACTCGCTCATGCCTCCGTTCTGAATCCCCATCGAGCGTGCAAGTCGATGCGCGCTAGCGTACTGGTCAGCCGCCATGCGCACCCTTCTCTCATCGCGTTGGTCTACGCTGGGCAGGGCGATGGAGAGAAGCACCGACATGAACATCACGACATACAAGAGCTCGAAGATAGAGAACCCGCCGGTCCGCAGGTCCACGGGGCAGACAGTAGTCCCCCTGTCCGCCTTCACGTCAGAACGCTCTCTAAGCCCGCGTTCATGTTTCATCCAACGACCTCGAGTCGAGGGGCACCAGGATTCGGCCTATCGTTACGATACACCTGCTACGCAAATGGTATGTTGCAAGGGACGTGCCGAAGCAATACGATTGTGGAAAACCGCTGGAAGGCCTTTTATTACGGGCATTTCCTTCGCCCTTTCGGCCGGGGTCACGGTAACGAGAAGCGGCAAACATTTCCCATAACCGTTTGTTTTTCCGCAGCCCCGTGCAACCCCCTAAGCTCGGTTAGAGCAGGAGGATACGGCCGTTTCGGTCCCAGGTTGTCACGCTGGAGCCTCCGCCGGCGCAGCCGTCAGAATCCGGGGTCCGGCCGAGGTCACGGCCACCGTGTGCTCGAAATGGGCCGACCGAGTCCTGTCCCGAGTAACCACGGTCCAGCGGTCATCGAGCGTCTGAATCTCGGCGGTCCCGAAGGACAGCATGGGCTCGATCGCCAACACCATGCCCGCCCGAAGGGCCGGTCCCGCGCCAGAAACACCAACGTTGGGCACCTGAGGTTCTTCATGCACTTCGCGTCCCACCCCGTGCCCCACCAGATCCCTGATGATGCTCAGGCCCGTCCCCTCGACCCTCGTCACAACCGCCGCACCGATGTCACCGACGGTATTCTCGAGAACGGCGGCGGACACCGCTCGGTCGAGCGCGTCCTCGGTCACTTCCATCAGGTGGTGCTCCGTCTCGCCGATCTCACCGACCGGAAACGTCCAGGCGGAATCGGAGCACCAGCCATCCAACCTGACCCCCACGTCGATCGAGATGATGTCGCCGTCGTCCAGGATTCGGTCGGCCTTTGGAACGCCGTGGACGACCTCCTCATTCAACGACGTGCAGACGCTCCCGGAAAAACCGTACAAGCCCTTGAACGCGGGTACGGCACCTGCATGGGCACGAATAAACTCATCCGCAAACGCGTCGAGTTCCAGCGTCGAGATCCCGGGTTGAATCCGTGGACGGACTTGAACCAGAAAATCGGCGATGATCGCGCCACCCCGAGCGATCGCGTCGATCTCGTCCGGAGTCTTCAGGTGGATCATCTATGCACCCAATCCCAGCGCCTGGCGGACGGCGCCCTGGACCTCGTCCACCCCCTGGTCACTCTGGACATGGTGCACGACAGCCTTGCTGCCCTCGTAGTAGGCGATCAGGGGCTCGGTCTCTCTGTGGTAGACGTCCAGCCGATTCTGAAGTGTCTCGACCGTATCGTCAGACCGGTGGACGAGGGGAGTCCCGTCGTTGTCACACACGCCCTCCTGTCGGGGCGGATCGAGGACCGTGTTGTAGACGGATCCACACGACGGGCACGAGCGTCGACCGGAGATTCGCTCCATCAGCACTTCGTCGCTCGCCTCGAGAACGACCACCTGGTCGATGCCGATCCCCAGGGCTTGCAGCATCATGCTGAATGCCGAGGCCTGCGCCTCGGTCCTGGGGAAGCCGTCGAAGAGAACGTCCGTTCCCGCGGGCAGGGTGCTCAACTTCTCCTTCACCATCTCGATGATGAGGTGATCGGGAACGAGTTCGCCGGCCGACATGTACCCCTGCGCCTGTTGCCCCAACTCGGTACCGGCATCCCCCGCCGTCCGCAGAAGATCGCCTGTGACCACCCTTTGCCATCCCAACGCATCCGCAAGCAGGACTCCCTGCGTGCCCTTACCGACGCCCGGAGGGCCCAATAGGATGACATACATAGCGGAATCCCCTCCTAGCGCTGGACTTCTTCAACAGCCTGCCGAATCCGACTATACGTATCGCGACCGACCACGCATCTTCACGCGACCCTTCTTCATGAAGCCGTCGTAGTGGCGCAGCAGGAGATGTTGCTGCGCCTGTTGGACCGTATCGAGTCCAACGCCCACCACGATCAGCAAGCCCGTTCCGCCAAAGAAGAAGGTTTGGATGTTGAAGAGGCTGAAAATCCAAAAAGGCACCAAAGCAACGAGCGCCAGATAGATGGACCCCGGTAACGTGACGCGGGTCAGGACCCGATCGATGTACTCGGCCGTCCGCGCCCCGGGCTTCACACCGGGGATGAAGGCTCCCTGCTTCTTGAGGTTCTCGGCCAAATCGACGGGGTTGAAAATGATGGCCGTGTAGAAGTACGTGAAGAATACGATCAGCAAACCGTACGTGATGTAGTAGACCGTGCCGGGCTGGAAGATGTCGGCGACCATATCGAGGAATCCCCCGGTCTGCCCGGCGAGCTGCGCGAATGTCCCCGGTACCACGATGAAGGACTGAGCGAAGATGATCGGCATGACGCCTGCGGAGTTGACGCGAAGGGGCACGAAGCTCTTTTGTCCTTCGCGGATCCGCCCCCGTCCCACCACCTTGCGGGGAATCTGAACGGGAATCTTCCGAGCACCCATCGTCATCGCAACGACAGCCGCGGTAATGCCCACCAGAACGACCACCAGCCCGACGAGAGCGAAAATCTGGATCTGCCCGGCGATGAAGGACTCCCATGTCCTCGCCACCGCGGCCGGAAAGCCCTCGATGATGGAGAAGAAGATCAGAAGCGACATTCCGTTGCCGATCCCCCGCTCTGTGATCTGCTCACCGAGCCACATCACGAATACCGCGCCCACCGTCAGGGTCACGGTCGTAGTCAGATTGAAGATGAAGCCGGGATCCCGCACGGCTCCGGTCGTGTTGAGGAAGGCAGCGTAGCTGAAGCCCTGGATGACACTCAGGATGACCGTCGTGTAGCGGGTCCACTGAGTCAGCTTCTGACGACCGTCCTCGCCCTCCTTCTGCATCTTCTCCACGGTGGGGAAGACGGCGGCCAGCAACTGGAACATGATGCTGGCCGAGATATACGGCATGATCCCGAGGGCCAGGATCGTGGCACGGCTCAGGCCGCCGCCCACAAACATGTCGTAGATGCCCAGGATGCCACCCTGAAGCGCGCCGAACTGCTGGCGCAGGATACCCACATCCACCCCGGGCACGGTGATGTGTGCACCGACCCGATAGATCAGCAGAATGAACAGCGTAAAGAGAATTTTCTCTTTGAGCTCCGGAACCCGGAAAAGATTCGGGATCGGGTTAGCCATCGTTCTCCGCTTCTGCTGCTTCTGCCGCCGGATCGGCGTCATCCTCTACATCAGGCGGATCTGCATCATCCGGTACCGCAGGCGGATCTGCATCCGTTGCTGCCGTGGGCGGATCTACATCGTCTGCTACCGCGGGCGCATCTGCATCGGCCACCGCGGCGTCCATCTCTGCGGGCGGCGGCTCTGCATCCACCATTGCCGCGGCCGGATTCTCTTTCGCTGCCGCGGGCGGGTCCGCACGGACCACCGGACCTATCGTGGTGACGCTCCCGCCCGCCGCCTCGATCTTGCCCGCCGCACCTCCACTGAATTTGTGCGCCTCCACCGAGTACGCCTGGCTCACTTCGCCCATGGCAAGAAGCTTGATCAAGCCCTTCACGGAGCGGATCAAGCCCGCGTCTCTCAGCGTTTGAGCGTTGACGGTGGTGCCCTCCACACGCGCCAGGTCTCCCACGTTCACGATCTGGTAGACGTGTCGCTTCCGGGGGGTGAACCCACGCTTGGGAATACGACGTTGGAGGGGCATCTGGCCGCCCTCGAAGCCGGGACGGATCGAGCCCCCACTTCGGGATTTTTGCCCATTTTCGCCCCGTCCGGCAGTCTTGCCCTTTCCGGAGCCCGGACCCCTACCCTTGCGCTTGGAGCTCCGGTGGGACCCGGCAGCCGGCCGTAGTTCGTGTAACTCAGTCATTACTCGATCTCACTGACTTGAACGAGGTAGTGGATTTGCCGCAGCATGCCCCGAATCGCCGGGCCATCGTCGTGGACCACCGTCTGCTGATGCTTCTTGAATCCGAGCGCCGTAAGCGTACGGCGATGCTTGAACTTCCGCCCCACTCCACTGCGGACCAGTTTGATAGCCAGCTTCTTAGCCATTGTCCGCGATCCCAAGAATAACCTCAACGGATACTCCGCGTTCCCGCGCGACCTGCTCGGCCGTGACCAGGTTGGTAAGGCCGTCCATCGTCGCTCGGACCACATTGATCGGGTTGTTGCTGCCCAGGCTCTTGGTGAGAATATCTTTGATCCCCACGGCCTCCAGCACCGACCGGACCGGTCCACCCGCGATCACGCCCGTTCCGGGCGCTGCCGGACGAAGCATGACACGTCCAGCACCCCACTCGCCGACGATCTCGTGCGGGATGGTCCCATTCTGGACCGGAATCTCCACCAGTTCCCTCTTGCCCCGCTCGAACGCTTTTCGAATGGCCTCCGCGACCTCATTGGCCTTGGCGAGCCCGATTCCGACGCGGCCCTTCTGATCTCCGACGGACACCAGCGCCGTAAAGGAGAACCTGCGGCCGCCCTTTACCACTTTCGCCACGCGGTTGATGTGGATGACGTTCTCCGCGAACTCGGATTCGCGCGCACGACTCTGTTTGCGTTTCTGGTCGGCCATCAGAACTTCAATCCTCCCTCTCGTGCGCCCTCTGCGAAGGCCTTAACCCGGCCATGATACTGGTATCCCCCTCGATCGAACACGACCGCGTCCACCCCGATCGCTTTGGCCCGATCAGCGAGGAGCTTGCCGGCAGCTCTGGCCCGCTCGACCCTCACGTTCTGACCCTCGGCCTTGAAGTCGGAGAGATCGGCACAGAGCGTGGACAGACCCACCAGCGTCCGCCCCGCATCGTCATCGACCACCTGACCCTCGAAATTCTTCAATGAACGGAACACCACGAGTCTCGGTCGCCCCGCCGTGCCCCAGATCTTCTTTCGAACACGGGCGTGCCGTCGTCTGCGCTGGCCCTCGCGTGTTCTACCGGTCTTGTTGTTGCTCATCGTCCTACCCCTCTAGGCTCCCGCGGTCTTGCCGGCTTTACGCCGTACATGTTCACCCTGGTACCGAATCCCCTTGCCCTTGTACGGCTCGGGTGGACGGAAGGCGCGGATCTCAGCGGCCGCCTGGCCTACTTTCTGTTTGTCCACGCCCGTGACGACAATCGTGGTCTGGTCAGGGAGGTCCAGGCTGACCCCGTCCGGAGACGGATACTGAATCGTGTGCGAAAACCCGAGGTGTAACTCGATGCCCGAGCCCTTTGGAATCGCACGGTACCCCACGCCCTGAATCTCGAGCGTCTTGCTGAACCCCGTCACGACCCCCTGGACCATGTTGGCGATCAGCATTCGAGTCAGACCATGTAGAGCGCGGTGTTGGGGCTCATCCGACGGCCTCGTCACCGTGACCACTCCGTCGTCCATGCTCACCGTGATGTCGGCGTGCACGTCAAACGACAGTTCACCCTTCGGACCCTTCACGTTCACCACCTGCCCGTCGAGGGTCACATCGGTCCCTTGGGGGACTTCAATCGGTTGTTTGCCAATCCGCGACATCTTTTATCTCGTTCGACCTCGGTTCCAGTTTACCAGACGAGGGCCATGAGTTCTCCGCCAACGCCCTGCTTACGAGCCACCCGGTCCGACATGAGGCCCTGCGACGTGGAGAGGATGGCCATTCCCAGTCCATTCCGAACCCTTGGAATCTCGTCGACCGCCACATAGCGTCTCCGGCCTGGGCGGGAAATCCGCTCCAGGTGCCGGATGACCGGCCCCTCGTTGTGATACTTCAGATACACACGAAGCACCCCGAATCGGCCGTCGTCCAGAATCTTGAAGTCATAGACGAAGTGGTTGTCCTTCAGTAGGTCGGCGACCCTGGTCTTCAACTTCGAGACCGGCATGTCGACCCACTTGTGCCCTGCGCTTCCGGCATTCCGGATGCGGGTGAGCATATCCGCGATCGGGTCAGTCATCATCGTTCGATTCGATCCTTTACCAACTTGATTTCCGGACGCCGGGAATCTCACCCTGGAGCGCCTTCTGGCGGAAACAAATACGGCAGATTCCAAACTTCCGTATGAACGCACGGGGGCGTCCGCACCGGTTACAGCGATTGCGGTGCCGGCCCGGAAACTTGGGCTTGCGATTGTTCCTTTCGATCAGAGCCTTCCTGGCCATCGACTTTTCCTGTCCTTGTTAGTTGGCGTTCTGCTCAATCACAACCGGAATCTCCCCCTGGAAGGGGAAACCCATGGCCCTGAGCAGAGCCAGCGCAACATCGTCTTTGTCAGTGTTGGTGACAACGGTGATGTCCATGCCGTGAATCTGACCGACCTTGTCGAAGTCGATCTCTGGAAAAATGATCTGCTCCCGAATCCCCATCGTGAAGTTGCCACGGCCGTCGAACGAGCGCGTCCGTAGTCCGCGAAAATCTCGGACACGAGGGATCGCTACACTCACGAGACGATCCAGGAACTCGTACATCCGGCTCTTCCGAAGCGTCACCGACGCCCCGATAGGCATTCCCTCCCGCAGTTGGAAATTCGAAACGGATCTGCGCGCCCTCGTGATCACGGCCTTCTGTCCCGTGATCACACCCAGCTCGTCGACCACGGCCGTCAGGAGCTTGGCGTTCTTCGACGCCTCACCCACGCCCACGTTCAAGACAGCCTTCTCGATCTTCGGGATCTGGTTCGGGTTACTCAACTGGAACTGCTCGGCCAACTTGGGCCGCGCGTATGCTCTGTAATGTCTCAGTAGTCTGGGTTCCATCTTCCTACACTCCCACCTTCGGCTTAGGGATCGGATTGCCCGTCTTCACGGCAATCCTCTCCTTGGCACCATCAGCCTCTGTCTGAACCCGAATCCGACTCGCCTCACCCCCAGCGGAATCCACCAGCATGACGTTGGATACATGAATCGGCGCCTCGAACGTCATGATTCCACCCTCAGGATTCGCTTCGCTGGGTCTCTCATGACGTTTCCGCATGTTGACACCCTCCACGACGACGCGCTCCTTGGCGGGAATTACCCTGAGTACGGGCCCCTCCATATCCCGGAAGTTGCCGCGAATGACCCGGACGCGATCCCCCTTCACAATGCTCGTAGACGATTTCTTCTTGGCCATCACAGCACCTCTGGAGCCAACGAAACAATTTTCATATAACGCTTCTCACGAAGCTCACGGCCTACGGGGCCGAAGATGCGAGTTCCCCGAGGCTCTCCCTGCGGCGTAAGTAGCACCGCCGCATTGTCGTCGAAGCGGATATAGGTCCCGTCGCGGCGCCTCACCTCCTTGGCGGTCCGCACGATTACGGCCTGTGTGACCTCACCCTTCTTCACGGGCGAGTTCGGTATGGCATCCTTGACGGTCACCACCACCACATCGCCGACGCTCGCGTATCGGCGCTTCGAGCCGCCCAGAACTCGGATACACAACGCGCTCTTGGCCCCCGAGTTGTCGGCGATCTTGAGCATCGATTCCTGCTGAATCATTTCGTTACAGTCCCGTTACTCAGCGCGTTCGAGCAATTCGATGACACGCCACCGCTTCGTTTTCGACAGCGGTCGTGTTTCAGTAATCCGAACCACGTCACCCGTCTGATATTCGTTGCTCTCGTCATGCGCCCGGTACTTCTTGGTCTTTTTTACCTGCTTCGTGTAGAGCGGATGGGCGAACTGCCGCTCCACCAGAACCGTCACCGTCTTGTCATTCTGGTCGGACACCACCACTCCGGTCCGAACCTTGCGCCTCAACCGCCCCGCGTCCGTCTCCTGTACTTCGGTCTGCGCGACCGTGGCCTGGTGCACTTCAGCTTGCTGCACTTCAGCCTGCTCGACCTCTGCCTGCGGAGCTTCAGCCTGCCCCACCTCGGCCGGCTCGACCTCGGTCTGCTCGGCGCCAGTCTGCTCGACGTTCTCGGATGTTTCGTCTGTCATAGCCATTCCACTCTATTCCGCCGTTTCGGGCGCCTCGGACGTCTCGGTCTCGGGCGCCTCGGACGTCTCCGTCTCGGACGCACTGGACTTCTCGGCAAGCTCCCGCTCCCGAAGGATTGTGTTCAGGCGCGCAACGTCACGCCGAATGTGCTTGACCATCTTGGGATTCTCGAGCTCCATCGTCCCCATCCGGAAGCGAAGGCGAAATCTCTCCTCCCTCAGCTCTTCGAGCCGTGCCCGGATCTCGACATCATCCCAATCGCGAATCTCTGACGCCTTCATCATTCCCTCATTAACCGAGTTGCTGCTCACGGACGACGAAACGTGTGGCCACCGGCAGCTTGGCCGCTGCCAACTGCAAGGCCCGCCGCGCCGTCTCTTCGGGCACGCCCTCGAGCTCGAACATCATCCGCCCCGGCTTGACCACGGCCACCCAGCCCTCGGGATTGCCCTTTCCCTTGCCCATGCGGGTTTCCGCGGGCTTGGACGTGATCGGCTTGTCCGGGAAAATCCGGATCCAAACCTTCCCACCGCGCTTGATATGACGGGTCATCGCCACACGGGCCGACTCGATCTGGCGGTTCGAGATCCAGCCACACTCGGTGGTCTGGAGCCCGTATTCGCCAAAGGACACCTTGTTGCCGCGATGGGCCTTGCCGCGCATCCGGCCCTTATGGGTCTTGCGATGCTTTACTCGTTTGGGCGCTAACATTCTCTATTCCTCTCCGTCACGAGCCCGTGGAGTACGTGCGCCCGCGGCGTTCTTCGACCACCTCGCCGGTGAAGATCCAGCACTTCACCCCGACGACTCCGTACGTCGTAAAAGCATGAATCTGCGCGTAGTCGATGTCCGCGCGGAGCGTATGCAAGGGCACACGTCCCTCGTTGTATCCCTCGGTTCGCGCGATTTCCGCACCACCCAGCCGTCCGGCACACTGAATCTTGATGCCCTCCGCCCCACCCCGAATCGCCGACTGGACCGCTCGTTTCATCGCTCGCCGGAAGGAGATACGCTGCCGCAGTTGGTGGGCCACGTTCTCCGCCACCAGGCGGGCATCGATTTCGGGACGCCGAATCTCCTCGACGTTGACCGAGATGTCGGCGTTGGTGACCAACGCCAACTCGTCCCTCAGCTTGTCGACTTCGGCGCCACGCTTGCCGATGACGACCCCGGGGCGGGCCGTGAAAAGCGTCACGACGATCTTCGACGGCTTCTGCTCGATCTCCACCTTGGACAAAGCGGCATGCGCCAGACGTCGCTCGAGGTACGTGCGGATCTTTTCGTCCTCCTGAAGAAGACGAGGAAAATCGCGCTCGGCATACCAGCGAGATCTCCAATCCTTGACGATGCCAAGTCGAAACCCCAACGGGTGAGTCTTCTGTCCCATGCTATTCCTCGGTGTCCACGACAACTGTGATATGGCTCGTCCGCTTCCGAAGGGGAGCCGCCCGACCCATGGCCGCCGCTCTCCAGCGCCTCTGCGTCGGTCCCTCATCGACGAAGGCCGTCGATATCCTCAATTCGTCTACGTCGAGGACCTCCCCTGAGTCCTGCGCTCGATTCTGGGCGTTCGCCACGGCCGACCGGAGTGTCTTCCCGACCGGATCCGCCGCCGACTTCTTCGAAAATTGAAGGATCGCATAGGCCTCGTTCACCGACTTGCCGCGAATCTGGTCAACCACCAAGCGGACCTTCCGCGGACTCATCCGTACATGCCGTGCAATCGCCTTGGCCTGCATGTCCATTCTCCCGCTAGCCTATCGCGGACCGCTTGTCGGAGAGCTTTCCACCGTGGCCCCTGAAGAGGCGCGTCGGGGAGAATTCTCCGAGCTTGTGACCCACCATGTTCTCCGTGATGTACACGGGAATGAATTTGTTTCCGTTATGGACCGCGATCGTGTGCCCGACGAAGTCCGGCGAGATCGTGGACGCCCTGGCCCAGGTCTTGATCACCTTCTTCTCATTCCGGGTGTTCATCGCGTCGATCTTCGCAAGCAACTTGTCGTCGATGTACGGACCCTTCTTCACGCTACGCGGCATAAAATAGACCTCGACTCAAACCGTTGGGACTCGTGACATCATTGCGTCGCCTTGCCCCGCTTACGCCCGCGGATGATGTACTTGTTCGACTGCTTCTTTCTATTCCTCGTCTTCTTGCCCTCACGCTTACCCCACGGGGTCACCGGGGGCCGGCCACCTGAAGCCCGACCTTCACCGCCACCGAGCGGATGGTCCACGGGGTTCATCGCCACTCCCCTGACCTTCGGCCGTCGGCCTCGCCAGCGGTTGGCTCCAGCTTTGCCAAGATTCTGGAGATTGTGCTCAATGTTGCCGACCTGTCCGATCGTGGCCAGACAGGTCTCGAGTACCTGCCGCACCTCGGTCGAAGGCAGGCGGAGGGCAACGTACTTCCCTTCCTTGGCAACCACCTGCACACCCGCCCCGGCGGAGCGCGCCATCTGCCCCCCCTTGCCGGGTTTGAGCTCGATGTTGTGCACCATCGTGCCGAGAGGAACCTTGGCTAGTGGGAGCGCGTTACCCACCCGAATGTCGGCGTCTGGTCCCGACATAATGGGTGTACCGACCTGTAGCCCTCGCGGGTGGAGAATGTAACGCTTCTCGCCGTCCGCATAATGGACCAGAGCGATGTTGGAGCTCCGATTCGGATCGTACTCGATCGCGGCTATCTTCCCCGGAATGCCGAACTTGTCTCGCCGAAAGTCGATGCGGCGGTAACGCCGTTTGTGTCCACCACCTCGCCTGCGCGACGTCACGCGGCCGTGATGGTTACGGCCGCCGGATTTCGACGCGCCCTCCAGAAGCGACTTCTCCGGTGCCTTCTTCGTCAGGATGTCGGAGTTGTCGACAATTGAACGGAAGCGCGTCCCGGGTGTCATCGGTTTGAATTTCTTGATCGCCATCGTTGTTACCCGACCTCGTAGAACTCGATGTGGTCACCCTCGACCAACTGAACGACCGCCTTCTTGAACGCCGGTCGTCGCCCGATCTTCGGGCTCCGGGACAGCCGCCCCATCAGGGCCCGTTTTGCCTTGCCACGATATCGCATCGTTCGCACGTCGCTCACCTTCACGTCCCAGATGCCCTCGATCGCCCTCGATATCTCGATCTTGTTGGCCTTCCGGTCCACGATGAACGTGTAGACGTTGTCATTTTCGATCGCGTCCGCCGACTTCTCCGTCACAACCGGCGCAAAGATCACATCATAGACGTCGCTCATGATCGCCCCCTCAGCCCTTCTTGCCCTTGGCCGAGCTCGAAAGCTCGCTCAAGCGAGCCTCGTAGTGAGCCTGGGCCGTCTTTCGTGAATCACGCGCCATCAGCTTCTTGATATCGGATTCGTTGTCGAATCGAGCGAGGAATTTCGGCAAGTCGCCCACCTTGGGCAGCTCGATGGTCGAGAGATCCGGCTCACTCGCTGACGCCGCGGAAGCTTTCGGAGCAGCCTTCTTCTTGGGTGCTGCCTTGGCCTTGGGCGCCGCTTTGGCCTTCGGTGCTGCCTTGGCCTCCGCCGCCGCCTTGGCTTTAGGCTCTGCCTTGGCTTTAGGCTCTGCCTTGGCTTTGGACGCTGCCTTTGCTTTAGGTGCCGTCTTGGCTTCAGTCTCCGATGTGGCTTGGGCCTTGGGCTTAGCCTTGGCGGCGGCCTTCTGTTCGGGGCGGGGCGCAGCCTTCACGGCCGAGACCCTCCTGGACTTCTTCTCGTGACCCGGTCTCGAATTCCTTCGCTCCGCCTGTGCCTCTTCGGCTGCCCTCTCCGTTGCCCGTACCTCGGGCTCACCGCGTGACCGGGATTCAACCGCGGCCTTTTGCGCCTTGGACGGCTCAGCACTCTCGAGCGCAGCCTTCTCGATGACGAGGAGGTTGGCCCAGAGGATGTCGTATGCGGACTCCTCGCCGAACGGCCTAACCACGACGCCGGGGAGGTTGCGCGACGAAAGGTAGACGTTCTGCTTCACGCCGTCGGTGAGCAGAAGCACCTTTCCGTCGGCCCCCAGCTTCTCGAGCATTTCCACCAGGTGCTTCGTCTTGGGAGCGTCGTACTCGAGCGCATCCACCACAATGACCCGGTCACCCTGGGCCCGGGAATTGAACGCGGATCGCCGAGCCAGGGCACGAACCTTGTGAGGGACGCGCTTCCTCCACGAGTGCGGAATGGGTGGAAACGCCACCCCTCCACCCGCCCACTGCACGGCGCGAATCGTGCCTTGGCGGGCCCGCCCGGTTCCCTTCTGCCTCCACGGCTTGCGTCCCCCACCCTTGACCTCGCCCCGGGACTTGGCCGAAGCCGTACCCTGCCGCTGATTCGACAGATAGGCCTTGATGACCTGGTGCAGGACATCATCGTGGACGACGCCATCGAAGAGCCATTCAGGGAGAGCCTGAGCCTTCCCCTCCGAGCCGTCGGTCTGGTAGTAGCGCGCTTTAAGCATTCGTCATTTCTGGATCAACAGATAGCTGTTTCTGGACCCCGGTACCCCGCCCTTGATGAAGAGGAGATTCCGCTCCAGGTCCACTCTCACGACTTTCAGATTCCCGATGCTGGCACGAACCCCACCCATACGACCCGGAAGCTTCTTGCCCTTGAGCACCCGGGACGGATCGGTACCGGGCCCGATCGATCCGGGGTTTCGCGACATCGGATGCCCGTGCGAAGCAGGACGGCCCGCAAAGCCCCAGCGCTTCACCACACCCTGGAAACCCCTTCCCTTTGTCGTTCCCACGACCTTCACGCTGTCTCCAGCGTCGAAGATCTCGACGGTGATCGCCTGCCCGATCTCATACTCATCACCGTCCGAGATATCGAACTCCCGAACGACGGAGGGAGCAGCGTCGACACCCGCCTTGGCCGCATGCCCCTTTTCGGCCTTACTGGAGCGCTTGTCCTTCTGGGCACCAAAACCCAACTGAACGGCGGCGTAACCGTCAGTCTCCCCGGTCTTGATCTGAAGCACGGGGCACGGCCCCGCCTCCACGACCGTCACAGGAACCGCGGCCCCTTCTTCATCGAAGATCCGGGTCATCCCGATCTTCTTTCCAATCAATCCAGCCATCGTTCAGCCCTGTTCCTCTAATCCACCTTGATCTCGACATCCACACCGGCCGGCAGGTCGAGCTTTGTAAGCGCGTCGACGGTCTGCGATCGGCTATCCACGATGTCGATGAGACGCTTGTGCGTCCTCAGTTCGAACTGCTCACGGCTCTTCTTGTCGATGTGGGGCGAACGAAGCACCGTCCACCGCTCGCGGCGTGTCGGCAGAGGAATCGGACCACGCACACTGGCGCCCGTCTTCTGTGCCGTACGCACAATGTCAGCCGCCGTCTGGTCCACGATCCAATGGTCGAAGGCCTTGAGCCTAATCCGAATCCTGTCCGCCATATCGTCCTCTCATTGCGGGGCACGTGGGCCCCGCGTTCGTCTTGCTGAGGCCCGCGGTTGTGGAGTGGAGACTCCCTCCTCCGCTACCATTCTGGACGCTGCGGAGGGAGTCTCCACTCCCCACCGCGGTGTCCCGATGGGCCACGCGGGGCAACACCTGCCCCGTTCTTCGTATCCTCTTGCGTTGGCGGGCTGCTTATGCCCGCCTGTACTTGCTCCTCCTGTCGCTCTATCTACCTGCCCCCGCCCGCGCGCCCAACA
Organism: Gemmatimonadota bacterium; assembly: GCA_039590375.1. GTDB lineage: Bacteria > Gemmatimonadota > Gemmatimonadetes > Longimicrobiales > Gaopeijiaceae > UBA822. Next base: position 93 of record JBDHFN010000044.1, on the reverse strand, counting down.
GGGTGCTGCGACGGAGATCCAGCTAGTATGTCAGGATTCAGTTTTTCTCTCTCTCCCGCAGCGTCGCGTAGAGTAGCGAAGGGAGTGAGAGAA
>JBDHFN010000043.1:0-50925 GCA_039590375.1 Gemmatimonadota bacterium | reverse complement strand
TTCGCCTGCGCCATCGTGATCGCAGCCGTCAACGTCGTCTTCCCGTGGTCCACGTGCCCGATCGTTCCCACGTTTACGTGCGGCTTCGTGCGTTCGAATTTCGCTTTTCCCATCGATGTTTCCTCGTCGTGTTGGAAATCGCTTCCTGGTCGCCGATCCCCCTACATCCTTCTCAGAGCTCCGACCGGGACTTGAACCCGGGACCTCCTCCTTACCAAGGAGGCGCTCTACCACTGAGCTATCGGAGCGCCTCCATACCTAGAGCGGGAGACGGGACTCGAACCCGCGACCCTCAGCTTGGAAGGCTGATGCTCTAGCCAACTGAGCTACTCCCGCAAAGCCTCTGCTAATCCAATGGTGGGGGTAGGATTCGAACCTACGAAGGCTAAGCCAGCAGATTTACAGTCTGCCCCGTTTGACCGCTTCGGTACCCCACCGGCCATCGGTCCGGGGCAATCCAGCCCCATGACCCACCCTCCCCGGAACAAAGCAAGCCGCCCGTTGGGCGGCCCTTTCCAAGTAAGCTTGGTAAGCTAACGGCTGCCCAAAGCCGCATCAAGTGCCGCGTTGAAGCGTTTTTCAGGGCGCGCGGGAGGCCGAAGAACTGCCCTGGCGTGACGGTCCGAGATTACGCTCCAGGAGAGGCTGAAGATCGGGATCGCGGCCCATGAATTCACGGAAGAGGTGCTCGGGTTCATCGCTGTCGCCTCTAGTGAGAATCGCACTGAGATAGGCCTCTCCGACCTCGCGGTTGAAGATCCCCTCGAGGCGAAACCGTCCGAACGCATCGGCATCGAGTACTTCGGACCACAGATACGAGTAATAGGCGGCCGCATATCCCCCGGAAAACAGGTGCGTAAACGACGTTGCGGAGTGCATGCGGGCGAACTCGGGGGTGGGCACATACTCCTTGAGCAGCCCCTCTATGTAAGACATAAGATTCCCGGTCACCTCCTCGGGGTCATCACGGTGGAGTCTGAGATCGAGATGCCCAAGCGAGAGCTGCCGCATCTGCCTCCACCCACCCAGAAAGGCGCGTGCGCTGCGGAGCCGCTCATAGAGATCCTTGGGCAGCGGCTGGCCCGTCTCATGGTGCCCGGAGAAGAGCGATAACGCCTCCTCTTCCCAGGTCCAGTTCTGCATGATCTGCGACGGGAGTTCGACGAAATCCCAGGCGACGTTGATCCCGGCCATCGGAGCGATCGGAACGGTGGACGTGAGGTGATGAAGGAGATGCCCGAACTCGTGGAAGACGGTCTCCACCTCATTGTGCGTCAGGAGGGACGGGACGTCGCCCTTGGGTGGAGACAAATTGCCGGCGATGATCCCGACGTGCGGTTCGAACCCCCCGTTGCGGGGCCCGCGCGTCCTCAGATCGTTCATCCAGGCCCCTTGCCTCTTGTCGGAACGGGGATGCCAATCGGCGTAGAAATACCCCAGCAACGTGCCATCGTCTTCCCGAGATAGCTCATAGTAGTGAACGTCGGGATGCCAGACTTCGGGGATCTTCCGCTCCCGCACGACGAGGCCGAATACGCGGTGCACCACCTCGAACATTCCGTCCAGAACCCGGTCGAGAGGGAAGTACGGGCGAACGGCTTCATCATCGATGTCGAACCTCGCCAGCCGGAGACTCTCACTCACGAAGGCCGTGTCCCATGGCTCCAGCTGCGAAAGCCCCAGCGTAGAGGCGTGTTCCCTCAAGTCGGCCAGGTCGCGCTCCCAGTAGGGGCGCGTTCTCTGTGTCATATCCTCGACAAAGCCGAAAGCCCGCTCTCCCGTTTTGGCCATATGGTCTTCGAGACGGTAGTCGGCGAAGTCGGCGTATCCGAGGACCTCCGCCAACTCCCTCCGGAGATGCAGCAGCCGGGCCATGATCTCGCCGTTGGCGAACTCACCCTCCGCGCCGCGTCTGACAAAAGCGGTATACATTTCCCGTCGAAGTTCACGATCACGGGCGTGCTTGATGATCGGCTCGAGGGAGGGGTAGTCGAGGGTGAGAAGCCAGCCCTCATTTCCCTGCTCGGCCGCCTTACGCCTTGCTTCCTCACGATCGGGTTCCGGGACACCCTCGAGACGGCTTCCGTCCTCGATGAGGAGGGAAAAGGCATTGGTCGCGTCGATCACATTCTCGGAGAACTTCCGCTCGAGGCGAGAAGTCTCGAGCCGGATGGCACTCAGCTCTTCCTTGTCCGCGGTCGAGAGGTCGGCGCCCGCCCGTCGAAAGTCCCGCAGTGTCGTGTCCAGGTGGCGTTTCTCGATCGGCGGCAAAGCGACCGCCTCATCCGTATCGGCAAGCACTCTGATTCGAGTCCACAGCGCCTCGTTCAACGTTACCCGAGTCCAAAATTCCGTGATCTCGGGCAGGACCTCGTTGAACGCTTGACGCAGCTCCGGCGTCTCTGCGACGGACAAGAGGTGCGTTACCGGAGCGATGCGTTCCTTCACCCGTTGCAGCGCGTCGTCGAGCCTCTCGATCGTGTCGGCATAGGTGGGGGCGGACTCGACCGCCACGAGATCCTCGATCTCCGACCGGGCGTGTTCCAGAATCTCTCGCACCGCGATAACGACGTGGGCGGCCTCGATTTCACCGAAGGGGATACGGTCGTAATCGCAGAGCAGAGGATTGAGGGTCTTGGGCATGCGAGGCAGTGGCATATGAGTGTGAACCGAACGGCTTCTTATATGCGAGTGGAAGATAGTGCGTTTCTTCGCGGCTGGCGATTACAGGGCGCCACGAAAAGGGTGTCCACGCCCGCGGCCACGGCTTGCCCCCGACACGTACGATGGGCATAGTGGGGGCCATTGAATACACCCCCCGGAGGCAGTCTTTGAGTGAGCCGTACGACCGACGCACGTTTCTCCGCCACCTGACCGCGGTTGGACTCGCGGCACCCACCGTATCCATGCTCGGGTGTGATCTCGAGGAGATCCGCCGCGAGGGCGACGGAGGCTCCGGAGCCGGCCTGGCCATCACTCGGCCCGTTCTGCTCCCGTGGACCGGGGACGACATCCGCATCGCGGCGCCCCTCTCCGCGTCGCCGATCGCGTACGTTTCCAGAGGACTGCTGAGGGTCTTCATCGAGTCGGACTCTCGAAACGAGGTCCAGTTGATGCTCGCCGCTCACATATCAGTCAGCACCGGCTTGTGGAGGATTCCTCTGCCGGGTGATGATCTGGGGATCCCCATCGACGCAGGGGACGAACTGCGGGAGTTCGAGGAGACCCCCCTGGGTCAGTGGGACTCGACCCTCGATCCTACTGAGGGAGACTTCCGGGTTCGACGCGGGCGGCGGGAAGCCATTGCCGTGGATTTCGACTGCGTGCCCATGGCGGCCCGAGAGGGATTGTACAGTGCCGGACCCTGGGAGATCGCGCAGTGTGCAGAGCCAGGACCGGGATTGTGCCGAGAGGACTTCATGGAGATCGGCACCGGGTCCCGCCATGCGCGCCGCGACATCGGCATCTGCACAGAATCCAGGGGCGCCGTCCGTTACGTGACGTGGGCCTGTCCGGACTGGTAATCAGCCTCTCGTCGAGCCCTCCCTAAAGCGCCTCGAGCCGTTGAAAGACGTGGACGTTTCGGTTCTCGAGGTGTTTGAGCACAGCGTCGAAGCAGTCTGCGTTGCGCCCCACGACCTCGGGGGGTGCGAGGCCCGGCTCGTTCCAGAGCCCCTTGGCGATCAGGTTCACCATCGCCGTGCACGTGTAACCCGTGGTGCGGGCCATCGAGGAGGTTTCGGTGTCGGGATTGTAGTAGTCCAACAGGTTGTATGTGTGCCGGACCGCCCCCCCGTTTTGCATGCCCTCCACGACAATGCGCATCACCGTGAGATCCGGCTCCCCGTCTTCGAATCGCCACGCGCTGAAGAGGAGCGCCTCGGTCACGTCCCGAGGGCGGACGACCCCGGAAGCGGCTTGGACCTCCTGGGTGGAGAAGAAGCCGGCTTCCCTCAGAATTCGCATACGCACCGCATGACCGGGATAGCGCATGGTCTTTTCGACCATGTTCGGAGCCTTGCACGTACGAAGCAGGGAGCGCAGTCCATCCGTGTTGAAGGCCTCCAACGAGCCGAGACCTGGGAAGTGCACGAGCTCGACCTCGGAGAGAGCCGGCATCGTAATCTCCACTCCCTCCCGGCGCTGGCGCGCGGGCCGCACGTATTCCTCGATGATGTCACCCGGCGAGAAGGGCGCCTTGTACTCCCACGGCCACGTGCGCTCGACCGGAAGGCCACCCACGAGGCAATGGAACGAGGACGTCTCGTCCAGATGCTCCTCCATGCGCCCCAGGATGAGATTGCTCAGGCCGGGGGCGATGCCGCAGTCGACGAGGCAGCACACCCCGGCATCCCTCGCCAGCCGGTCGAGTCCGAACGCATCCTCGGGGAAGAACGAGATGTCGACCATCGGAGTACCTTCTTGTAGGACACGCTCCACCGTCCGATACCCCATGAATCCGGGCACCGCACCGACGACGAGGTCGGCGTCGGCAACCGCTTTGGACACATTGTTGAGTTCCGAGAGGTCCGCGACCACGCCCTCCGCACCGAACTCGGTCATTCGCTCGACCCGCACGGGATCGAGGTCGACCACGCTTACGGAAAAATCGCTTTCGGCGGCAAGGTCGCGCACAATCGCGCTCCCGACGCGGCCACCGCCCAATACCACTATTTTCAGGATGATTCCTCCAGTTGATGTTGACAGAACGACCACAAATGAGGCCAGAACGGCCCGCCGGTGCAAGGGGCAACACGAGGGAGCAGCACCACCGCCAAAACGGCCTCATCGAGGCCTCGACCGACTTTCAGGCGGGCGCGTGAGGAATGCTTTGCATCATCCGAAGTCCGGGGGCTATGCTTTTAGATAGCGGGCACGGCTAGGCGGTCGGCGCGAACTGGAATCCTTTGGAGGCACAGCCCGGTGGCTGAGGAAGAACAGACAACGCCTCTACGGGGCATGATGCGAGACGAGCATCTCAAGCTCCTCTTCGCGCAGGCGCCCCTGTCCATCATCCTCAGCCCGATCGTCGCTGCGGCCCTCGCCCTGGCGATCTGGGACGTCGTGGACGGGCGCTTCCTGTTCGCTTGGGTCACGGTCATCACGGGGGCAGCTCTCGTCCGGATTGCCCTGGTCATCGCTTTCAGAACGCGGCAGAGCGCGCTCGGCTTGAAAACGTGGGAGCATCTCTTCACGGCCAGTATCGTTGCGGTCGGACTCTGCTGGGGGGTGGGCGGATGGCTGCTACTACCAGAGCAGCTGGCCTTCCGGGCCGTGGTCTTCTTCTTTCTGATCGGAATGGCGAGCGCCGCGGTAGCCGTCTATGCGATTCATTGGGTGGGCGCCATCCTCACCATATTCGCACTCGTGCTTCCGATCACGCTGGAATTTCTGTTCGAGGACACACTGCCGGAGCGCCTCATGGGCCTTGCGGCCGTGCTCTACGTGGTCGCCGCCTACCGTTCGTTGAAGATCACGGACCATTTTGTTCAGAGCTTTCACTCCCTGTCATACGAGCTACAGAAGGCCAAGGAGCAGGCCGAGATGCTTGCCCGCACAGACTTCCTGACCGGCATGAACAACCGCCGCTCCTTCTATGACCTGTGCGAGACCCCTTTCAAGGTCGCGCGACGGCATGGACAAGAATTGTCCGTCATTCTGTTCGATATCGACCAGTTCAAGTCGATCAATGACGCTTACGGCCATGCGGTCGGAGACGAAGTGCTCAAGAACCTGTCGGGCATCGTGGCCGACACATGTAGGGAATCGGATATCGCGGGACGCGTAGGTGGAGAGGAGTTTGCCATTCTCCTGCCACAGACGAACGCGAAGAACGCTCATGAACTCGCGGACCGTCTTCGTGAGCAGATGGAGCAGTCCGTCCTCCATCTGGACGGTGGGGAAGTCAGATTCACCGCAAGCTTCGGAGTCGCACAGATATTTCCCGCCTGCGAGACACTCGAGACACTCCTCGCCGCGGCGGACGGCGCCATGTACAGCGCCAAGCAGCGAGGAAGGAACTGTGTCTTCGCCTTGGCGACTCCCGCACCCATGCGTCCAAACGCTCCTCTCTAAGGTATGGGAGGATGCCTGCGTCCCTTCCTCGCAACCGATGGGAAGTACCGCGAGCGCGTGCTTGGAACTCCACTATGAGTAAGACCGCACTCATCCTGGCCGTCCTATTCGCGGGATGCGAAATCCTCACACCAAACGAGGATCTCGTCGTCAGAGGGACCATCTACCTCGACGGCGCTCCCGCCGCCGGACTCACCGTCGAGCTGTATAAGAGGGACGTCATCTGGGTATCGGATTCGTCGATTCAGGGAGGGGCGTACCAGAGTACTGAGCAATTCCTGGGCGGAGCGCCCACCGATGCAGACGGTAAGTATCGTGTCGAGGGTATCATCGGCGACCCTCGGTGCGGGCACACGGCGATCGTTCGGGTCCAAGGTTACGACGACCTTGATCAGGGCGTGTCCGAATGCGGGCCCCACCGCGGGATCGATTTCCACCTCGGGACGGTCCCGTAGCCCGCTACTTCGCTTGCGCCTACCTGCCCAGTCATGGGATGTTGACCTCCGTCTGATCCCGGAGTGCAACACCCTGATTCGGAGGAGATCGCCATGCGCCCGACCCATGTCCTCACCCTGGTGACGTCTCTTGTTTGGGCCGGAGGAGCGTACGCGCAGGTGCCCTTCGACCAGACGTTCAGGCCCGATGTGCAGGCGCCCGACGGCTTCAGGACCAACCGGACGTCGTACTCCGCCATCATGGACGTCCTGGCGCCGAGCCGGCCCGAAGTGACGCAGGATCAGCTCGATCAACTCCGATCGATCCCCCTCGAGGCCATCTTCAGTGCAGTCGGCGAGTTTCGCACCAATTATGCCCGAGGATTCGCGAACACACGTCCCGGCGAGCGTCTGGTAGGGCGGGCTCTGACGATGCGGCTCCTTCCCCCGAGACCGGACCTGGTCCGAGCGGCCAACGTCCTTGCCGAGGAGGGAAACTGGGATCGCAGATACTATGCGCGGGCGGCCGAGGAAGCCCAGCCGGGCGATGTCGTGGTCGCCGAGCTCGGGGGCAGCGACGGCCACAATCTCTTCGGTGACATGGGAGCCACCGGAATCCAGATGCGTGGGGCCGCGGGCGTCGTCATCGACGGTGGTATGCGCGACTTCGTCGGACTGCAGGACGACCGGTTCGAGGGCTTCCCGGTTCTACACCGGTTCTCCGACCCGCATACCACGTCCTGGCTCGGCGTGGAATACAATACGCCCGTCCGGATCGGTGGGGTAACCGTGCTGCCGGGCGACATCGTGGTGGGGGACGGTGGTGGAGTCTTCTTCTTTCCCCCGGAACTTATCGACGACGTGTTGGAGTATGCGGCCGAGAGCGCCGCTCGAGAGGAGTTCCAGCTCGAGCTGCTGCTGGACAAGCGCTATCGGTTCCGCGACGTGTACCCGCTGTCGCCCGAATTGGTGGAGGAGTTAGAGAGGACGCGCAACCGTTAGCCCAGGGCTTCCTCCTTCCGGAGTCCTACCGAGGGTCCTGAACCTCCAGGCGGAGAACGTGGATGAGGATGACTGTGTCCCAAACCCAAGCCGGTGTCCGGCTTCTTCTTGCCCTCCTAGCCCACGGGTCCTCGATGCCGTCGGGAGTCGCGGCCCAGACTCCGACGGGGCGAGTAGAGGTGACGGTTGTGTCCGAGGATGGCGTTCCCCTAGAAGGCGCTCGAATTACCGCCGGAGAGCGTGGTGCCCTCACCGGGGCGGGCGGTCAGGCCGAACTCACGTTGCCCTCCGGTCTGATCACCCTCCATGTGGTGCGTATCGGCTACGCCGACAACGATCTCGAGGTATCGGTCCCCGCAGGCGGCCAGGTCGATGTGCGTATCCTGCTCGAGACGAACGCGCTCGAAATCGAGGAGGTGCTGGTGACCTCCACCCGCTCGGGCCGACGCATCGAAGACGAGCCTCTCCGGGTCGAGGTCGTTGGGCGGGAAGAAGTAGAAGAGAAGCTCCAGATGACTCCTGGCGATATCGCCATGCTTCTCAACGAAACGGCCGGACTCCGGGTGCAGCCCACCTCCCCTTCCCTGGGAGGAGCGAGCGTCCGCATCCAGGGCCTCCGGGGACGGTACACGCTCCTTCTCTCCGACGGGCTTCCGTTGTACGGGGGCCAGAGCGGAGCTCTGGGGCCGCTGCAGATTCCGCCGATGGACTTGGGGCAGGTTGAGATCATCAAAGGGGTGGCGTCGGCGTTGTACGGGTCTACCGCCTTGGGGGGTGTGGTGAACCTGGTCTCCCGCCGTCCAGAACCTGAGCGGGAGCTCCTGTTCAACGCGACGACGAGGGGAGGCGGTGATGCGGTCCTCTGGCTAGCCGACGACCCGGAGGGCCCCTGGGGATGGTCCCTTCTCGGAGGTCTTCACGGACAGCTCACAGCGAATATCGACAACGACGCCTGGGCCGACCTGCCCTCCTTCCGACGGGTGGTCGTGCGCCCCCGAGTGGTTTGGGACGACGGTGAGGGGCGGTCGGTGCGGGCCACGATAGGGACGATGGTGGAGGACCGTAAGGGCGGAACGGTGGATGGCGGGCTCACGCCGGAGGGCACTCCCTTCTCCGAGGAGCTCAACACCCGGAGGGCCGATGCCGGGGTCATAGGGCGTTTCTTGACCGGAGCGGGCGGGCTCCTATCCGTCCGTTCATCGGGCTCCCTTCAAAACCACGAGCACCGCTTCGGGAACACTATGGAACGAGACCGCCACGTTACGGCCTTCGGGGAGGCGAGCTTCTCGGCGACCGATGGGGCGCACACCTGGGTCCTGGGCGGAGCACTCCAGACTGACAACTACCGCGCGAGGGATGTATCGGGGGTCGATTATACGCATACAGTCCCCTCCCTCTTCGTCCAGGACGAGCTACGCCTTACTCCATCTTTTGTCGTTTCAGGAAGCGCTCGCCTGGACCGACACAACGTCTATGGGACCTTCCTGAGTCCGCGGATATCGGCACTCTTGAGGCCCGGCCCCTGGACCGTACGGGCCTCCGCTGGGGGAGGGTATTTCGCGCCGACTCCGCTCCTTGAAGAGGTTGAAGCGGTAGGCCTCGGGCGCCTCGGCCCCCTTCCGAATGACCTGATGGCCGAGCGGGGCCGAAGTGCCTCGTTGGATATGGGTCGACAGGCAGGGCCAATGGAGCTGAACGTCACTCTATTCGCCTCCCAAGTGAGCGACCCGGTCGTCGTAGAGCACCTACCGGGTGGAGGCTTGTCCCTGGACAACGGGTCCCACCCGGTGCGCACCTGGGGAACGGAACTCCTCGCCCGTTATAGCGCCGAGCCCTTTCACGTCACCAGCACCTATGTGTTCACCCGATCCAGGGAGACGGTAGACGGTGTCCGTAGCGAAGTACCCCTGACACCCCGTCATACGGCGGGGGTGGTGGGGGCGTGGGAAGAGGAAGAGTGGGGACGTATCGGTCTGGAGCTTTATCTCACCGGTCGCCAGGAACTGGAGGACGATCCGTACCGGAGCCGGTCTCGCAGTTACCTGGTGCTGGGCTTGATGGTCGAGCGCCGCTTGGAGAACGGAGTGCGCCTCTTCCTCAACGCCGAGAACCTCCTGGACGCACGCCAGACTCGGTGGAGCCCACTGATCCTTCCAGACCGGGCTCCGGACGGACGGTGGACCACCGACGTGTGGGCTCCCCTGGACGGGCGGATGATCAACGCGGGCGTGCGGGTGCGATTCTGATCGATTCCCCATCCGCTGGCGAAGCCCCTCGAGCCAGTTTACGACCAGGCAGGTCGCGGGGCCCGCCTGGTGTTTAGGAAAGCTGGCGAACGGACTCGAACCGTTAACCTGCTGCTTACAAGGCAGCTGCTCTACCAGTTGAGCTACGCCAGCGAACGTCGGGACCACAGTCTACCGGAGTCTTGTCTACCCGAGTCTAGCTACCCGGTCCCACAACTCAAGGTCATCTGACCCGCTTCCAGCGCGTGCCGCCCGCGGAATCCTCCAGCACGATGCCGCGTGCGGCCAGTTCGTCTCTGATGGCATCCGCGCGGGCGAAGTCCCGGCCCTCTCGGGCAGCTTTGCGTTCGGCGATGAGTGACTCGATCTCGGACGCGAAGTCGTCATCCACTTCCAGGTCTTCATGTGCCACACTGAGAAGCCCCATCACCTCGTCCATCGAGGCGAGCGCGCCTCGCGCTGCTTCCAGCTCGGGCTTGGAGACGTCCGTAGCGGCATCCAACTCTCCGTTCACGCGGTTCACGAAGACGAACAACGCGGCGAGGGCTTCGGCTGAGTTGAGGTCGTCTTCGAGCCCGGCGCGGAACGCCTCGATGGCTTCATCGGCCAGACGAGCCAGCGGTCCCTCACCGGCTCCGCCCGCCCCATTCGTCTCGCTCGCCCCATCGACTCCGTCCACGCCGACCGTCTCCGCCAACCGCGCCTCGAAGTCGAGGAGGCGCTGGACGGCCGCCGCGGAGGCGGCGAGACCTTCTCGCGTGAAGTTCAGCTCCCGCCGGTACTGGGCGCCGAGCAACTGATGACGTATGGCGGCCGGCCCCAGTCCCTCTTCGAGCAGTTGGCGCACCGTGATGGTGTTGCCGAGCGACTTGGACATCTTCTCGCCCTCGACCACCAGATGCTTTACATGGACCCAGTGGCGCACGAAGGGCTTGCCGGTCACGCCCTCGGACTGGGCGATCTCGTTCTCGTGGTGGGGGAAGACCAGGTCCTCGCCACCCATATGAATGTCCAGCGTCTCTCCGAGCTCGGTGATGCTCATTACCGAGCACTCCAAGTGCCAGCCGGGCCGCCCTCTCCCCCACGGAGAGTCCCAGGCGGCGCCCACCGCCTCGTCCACGGGCTTGGCCGCCTTCCATAGGGCGAAGTCGCGGACGTTTTCCTTCTCGTACTTGTCGTCCTTCACCCGCGCACCGGGGCGCGCGGCCCCGGGGTCCAAGCCCTTGAGGCGACCGTACGCGGGAAACGCACCGATCGAGAAATAGACCGATCCGTCGTCCGCCGAGTAGGCGAGTCCCTTCTCTTCGAGTCGCTCGACCCACGACACCATCTGGGGGATGTACTCCGTGGCCAACGGGTAGCTACGAGCCGGGAGGATCCCAATCGCTTCCGCGTCCGCCAGAACGTCCTCAGCGAACGGAGCCGTGTATTCCCGCACGTCCTTGCCGGCCTCGGACGCCCGATCGATCGTCTGGTCGTCCACGTCCGTGAGGTTCATGACGAAGTCCACGTCGTAGCCGGCCCACCTCAGGTAGCGGTGGAGCAGATCGTAGACCAGAAAGCTCCGGTAGTTGCCGATGTGCGCGTGGTCGTAAACGGTCGGGCCACATGCGTAGAGCCGCACGCGGGGCGGATCGGCCGGCTCGAAATCCCTTACCGAGCGGGTCAGCGTATCGTAGAGTCTAAGGGCCATGTCGTCGCGAGCGTCAGCGTTGGTCAGGGTGGGTTTGGGCTAGCCCGAGTCGATCGCCGCGCCAGCAGGCCCGATAGGATGGCGTCAAAGCCGCGTCTGGGGAAGGACCCGAACTTCGGCCACCTGCCACGCGCCATCCTCGTATACGAACCCCACGAAGACGGTCCGCGTGACCATCTCGGACATCCCTCGGATTCTCGAATCCCACCGGATTTCGGCGAATCCCCGCGGGGGCTCACCACCCACCTCGCCGGTCCGGGACACGCGCGCCGAGGCGGCCTCACGGTTTCCCAGGTATTCCCGAATGGAGGCGCCAGCGCGCTGGGGCGAAAGAGCGCCGAGAGGTCGCTCCTCCCATTGAATGCGAGCTCCACCCTGGGAAAAACGGCTTTGGAGCTGAGACACGTCTCCGGCGGCCCACTGCGTCGCGAATCGGGCAGCGGCCTCCACGAGGTCTTGTCCGAGGCACGAGGCGGGGGCACCGACGCCGACACCGACGCCGAGTATTCCGAGAACCATCACAGCGCGAGCCCTCATGCCGACGATGCCGCGCTGGCGCCGCCCAACTGTGCGTGAACCCGTCTCAGCGCGTCGACGGGGTCGAGCGCCTGGGTTACGGAGCGCCCGACCACGAGGTAGTCGGCGCCGGCCGCTAGCGCCTCCGCCGGTGTCGAGACACGGGCCTGGTCGTGCGCGTCGTCCCCCGCAAGGCGGATCCCCGGGGTAACCACCACCAGGCCCGACCCTACGGCCGCCTTGATTGCAGCCGCCTCTTGCACGGAGGCCACCAACCCCCCGATCCCGGATTCCAGCGCGAGCCGCGCCAAGCGCACGACTTCATCCTCGATCGAGTCGACGTCCCGGCCCCACGAGTCCCCCACGTCGGACGTCGTCATCGACGTCAGCACGGTCACACCCAGAAGCGTGAGATGGGCCCCCGCTGCCTCGGCCGCGGCCGCCATCATGTGACGTCCCCCCGTCGTGTGGAGCGTCAGGAACTCGACATCGAGATCACGGGCGCGGCGAACGGCCCGGGCCACGGTGTTGGGAATATCGTACAGCTTGAGGTCGAGGAAGACGCGCTTGTTCCTTTCGGTGAGCGCTTGGACCACCGAGGGGCCCTCTCGGGTGAAGAGTTCGAGCCCCACCTTATAGAGGTCGGTCCCCTGGCCGAGGGAATCGACCAAGCCCATCGCCTCGTCGAGGGTCGGAACGTCGAGCGCGACGATCACCTGCGCCATGTCAGCTCCGCCCTCCTGGAACGCTCACAGGGCGATCCGCTGCACCGTACACTCCAATCAGGTCCTGAATGCTCTCGACTCCCATCTTCTGCCCGTACCTCGCGATCCCCCTTACTACTCCCTGCGCCGTCCTCGGGTCGGCGAAAGTGGCGGTACCGACCTGAACCAGCGAGGCACCCGCCATAAGATACTGGATCGCGTCCCCGGCCTCCGTGATTCCACCGACCCCGACGAGAGGAATGGACGTGCACGCCCTGGCGCGATGTACGGCGTGCACGCCGACGGCCCGCAAAGCCGGTCCGGACAGACCACCCGAGCCCGCCCCGAGGGCGGCGCTCCGAGAGGTGATGTCGATGACCAGGCCCGGCATCGTGTTCACGAGGGTAAGGCCGTCCGCACCGGCGCCCTCAGCCGCCTCCGCCACCGGCCCGATATCGGGGACGTTGGGGGCGAGCTTCACGAGGAGCGGGCGATCTGTCAGACCCCGGGCTCCTTCGACCACGCCGCTGAGAGCCTCCGGATCCAACGCGAAGGGAAGCCCTCCGAGTCGAGTGTCGTTGGGGCAGGACAGGTTGAGCTCGTACCCCAGAAAACCACCGACCGACTCGAGCCCCTCGACGATGCGCCAGTACTCGTCCGGGATGTGGCCGGCCACGCTCACGAACACCTGGATGCCGGAGAGGTGCTCCCTCATCCAGGGGAGCTTTTCCGAGCACACCCGCTCCAAACCCGGGTTGGCAAGACCAACCGAGTTCAGCATCGCGTTCCCGGCCTCGACGACCCGTGGCGCGGGATTACCCAGCCGAGGCTCCAGGGTAACGGATTTCGTCACGATGCCACCGAGAGCCTCGAGGTCGAGGACATCCCCGAGTTCCTCGCCGAATCCGCAGGTTCCCGCAGCCAGAAGAACGGGGTTGTGAAAGGTTGCTCCGAACAGAGTCTGGCTCAATCGCATCGTCTTCTAGATCGCCGTCACTTTAGATCGCCGTCACTTTCGATCGCCGTCACTTTTTCGGCACGCCCGCGAGCTGCCGACGGGCTGAGAGTTCCTCGTTGACGCGCTCCAGGAGCTCGTCGAGCATCCCCTGCAGCCGCGATTCCAACTCCCCTAGTTCAGGCCCGAAATGGCCGCTACGAGCATAGCGAACATACGGATCCTCGGGGAGTGTCTCGATCCGCCCGCCGAGCAGTTTCCGTTGTGCCGGGTCCGCGGTCAGTGCCATGGACGCCAGAAGCGCCTTGCCGGACCACGGCGCGTCGGGCACGGCGACCGCGTAAGCCTGAAAGAGAGCCGCCGAAAGCCGTGGGGCCGCCAACACATCCCGGGAGATCTCCGCAGCGCTGATGAGCGCGATGGGCTCATCCCTGTGCCCATATTCGGTGAGAAGTTCTACCCGGCGGATCGCGTTCAATATGGCTTGAGCCTCTTCGGCCGTCGCAGCGGGAAACAGAACCGTCCGAAGCGACGCGAGCTGTTCCACCGTCTCCACCTCGGCAAGGCTCCACCTGGCCAGCGTCACTCTCGCTCCCGAGGCCCGCTCCCCCACCCCCGACCCCACCGAACGCGCATCTCTTCTCGCGAGAGCCATATCGCCCGCTTCGTAGGCGAGCCACGCGCGTGTCATCAACAGACGGTCCCGCGCCTCTCGCGACCAATTGGCGTCTTCGGCGTCGTCCAGGAGGACCACGGCGCTTCCCGGGCCCCATCGATCCGCGAACCGTCGGACCAGCGAACTCACTGAGTCGCTGTATACCTCGGCCCGACTCGTGAGCATGAGCGCCTGGATACCCTGATGGATACGAGTCAAATCGGGCAGGGTGAACCCCCACGCGACTCGCTCGAAGCCGGCCGGCACGACCTGTCCGTTGTGCGCCTCGGCCGCCCGGTCCAGATCCCGCCATCCCTGCTCCACCATCCCCCGTTCGAAGAAGGCACGTGCCCGCCAGAGATGGCCCTCCGCTCGGTAGGTGGGGTCCTCGATGTCCTCGATCGCATCGTCGAGAAGCGCAAGCCCCCGGGCCGTCTCTCCGACGGACACGGCAAGGGCACCGCGGTAGAGGGCGGCCTGCCCCCTCACGTCGGAATCGGTACTGACTTCGAGCACCCGCTCCAAGGCCCGGTTCGCGTCCAGTATTTCTCCCAAGCGAAGCTGGGCCTTGGCCATGAGGAGGAGCGCGTCATCGGACCATCGGCCGTCCTCATCGGACTCGTAGCCCTTGGTGGCTTTGGCAACGACCTCTCGATAACGAACCGAGCTCGCGGAGTCCTGCCCGACCAGCCGCAAATCCTCGGCCTCGCGGTACAGATCCTCCGCGTTGTGGAGCGTGTTGTTGAAGATACATCCCGCCATGGACCCCGAACCCATCACCGCGAGGGCGATGACGTGCCTCGGGCAGGCGGTTCTCACCGCGGCGAGTCCTGAAGGGCCACCCCCTGCCCCGGGGGATACCGTTCGAAGAAATCACGGATTCCCTGGGCCAGAGCCGCAGCGACGCCGCGCTGGAATTCCGAGCGGGAAAGAACACGCTCCTCTTCGCGGTTGGTGATGAACCCGATCTCCACCAACACCGCCGGCATCAGCGCATTGGTGATCACCGCGAACGGTCCCTGCTTGACACCACGGTTGGGCCCGGGGTGGACTTCCTCGATCTCGGCCTGAATTCCCTCCGCCAAGAGCGACGACCAATGCTGGTGGTCGAGGTTCAGAAGCTCACGCATGATGAAGGCCAGATCGACATCCTCCACGTCGCTGCCGTCCACTTCGGCCTCGAGCTGGAGGGGAGCATTCTCGATCGCGGCCACCCTCTGTTCGTGCTCCGTGCGGGCTTCGGACAGGAAGTACGTTTCGAAGCCCCGGATCGCGGGGCTCGACGGGGAAGAGTTCACGTGAATGGAGATGAACACGCCGGGTCGATCCCCCTTCCACGTTGTGGCCTGTGGACCTCGCTCCCAGAGCGGAACTAGCACGTCCCGATCGCGGGTCATGTACACCTCGAGGCTCTCCTCCCCCCTCAGCTCCCGCTCCAGATACCGCCCGATGGCCAGTGCGATGTCCTTTTCGCGGCGCCCACCACCACCCGTCGTGCCGGGGTCGATGCCCCCGTGGCCCGGATCGATCACGACCACCCGCTTTGTGGGGTCCTGTGCCCCCTCCAGATCCTGCCGCAGCGTCGGCACGGAGGGCGCGACCGTCGAGATCGGTTCATCTCGGGAGGGCAGGGTCGCGATTCTTCCGCTCGAGGTCTCGACCGGTCGACCATCGGTAGCCGATTCCGGCCACAGGGACGGGTCCAGGATCTCGAGCGCCCTCTCGCCAGCCGAAAACGCATAGGCCTCGCTCGCCCGGGCTGGAAGGAAATCGACCACGAACTGGAGCGGGATCTGAACGGAGCCACTCCCCGTAAACGGTGGACTCACCAGCTGGAGTAGCTCCTGGCCCCACTGGAAGAAAGGGCTGTCCAACCAGAACTCCACCACGGGTCCGTCGGAACCGAGTCTCGCACGGAGCCGTGTCGCATCCACCTCGACCGCCCAACCCAGTTGACGTAGAGCCTCATGAGGGACGGTCGCGTATCCCCGCGACCGTCTGACGCTCAACGAGACAGACGCGTCATCCGGGCCGCGTACCAAGAGAGACTCACCCGTCTGCGCGGAACCGGTAGCGGGTCCGAGGGCCATCGCCAAGAAGGACACGATGCCGAGAACGCTCGGCAATCCGAATCCACGATGGGCATGAAGGAAACCAACGACGGAAGAGGACTCGGCAACACGCATCATCGGTGCTTGCTCATGGCTCGTTTGGCCTCCCTATCCTGAGTCTGCTTCTTCAGCTTCTCGCGCTTGTCGTACAAACGCCGTCCCCTCGCCACCCCGAGAAGCACCTTCACGTTCCCTTTCCGGAAGTAGATCTCGAGGGGGATCAGCGTAAGTCCCTTTTGCTCAGTCTTACTCAACAAACGGCGAATCTCCTCACGGTGCAGGAGCAGTTTCCGTACACGATCGGGATCCTCGTTGGCTCGATTAGCCTGTTCGTAGGGTGAAATGTGGAGGTTGTAGAGCCAGATTTCTCCCCCCTCGACCCGGGCGAAGGCATCACGGAACGCCAACTGCCCGGCCCGAAGTGACTTCACCTCGGGCCCCTTGAGCACGATTCCGGCCTCGTGGGTATCCAAAATCTCGTATTCGTGGCGAGCTTTTCGATTCCGTCCCACCACCTTGCGGCCGGCCTCGCCGCCACCATTCTGGTCGCTCAACAGTCCTCCAACATCACGCCGAGTCCCCGAAGGCACTTCGAATCTGTACCTTTCGTGCTTTTCGCATGGTGTAAACCTGCGCGACTTCGCCGCTGAGGACAAACCCTACGGACACGTAATAGATCCAGAACAAGAGCACCACTACGGTGGCGAGATTACCGTACGCGGAGCCGAAGTCGGCTACGGACGTCACGTACCAGCCAAACCCCCATTTCATCAACCAGTACGATACGGCCATGACCGTCGCGGCCACCCATGCCGTGCGCCAGCTGATACGCTGAGCAGGGACGTACCAATAGACGAGCACGAACAACGCCCAGGTCGACATGAACGCGATCAGCGTGGCGAGTGCCCGCTCGGTCGATCCGAAAAGACCCTCCGGGATGCCCAGGAACTCCGTACCCCATCCGCCGAGCGACTGGAGGACGACCGTGATGACGACGTCCAAGAGCAGCAGTGCGCCCCCGACCACGACCACCCGCAAATCGAAGAGCATGCCCCGAACCATGCTACGCTCGGCCGCGATGTCGAACACCTCGCGTAGGGCGATTCGGAGCGTGGTCACGACTCTGGTGGAGAGCCAAACAAATAGGGTGAACCCGACGATCGAGTACCCGGCGCGGCTGGCCACGAGTCCGTTGATACCCGCCTCGACCTCGGCGAGGAAATCGATGTCACCGCCCATCGCCGGAACGTAGTTCTGGAGCAAGCCAACCATGGCTTCAGAGGGCTCGCCGTAACGGGCAGAGAGAACGTAACCCCACAGCCCGACGGCCAGGAGCAGAAGGGGCACGATGGCGATCAGAAGGGTGTAACTGATCGCTCCCGCCATGAAGAGAATGTTGTCCTCGGCGGACTTCTGGTAGACGCGGGCACAGAACTCCCGGAAGCGGGCACGACGGGAACTGAGTGGGGAAGCTACGGGGCTTGAACTCACGAGCATCCCCACGCGGTCACTATTCGCCGAGGTCCTCCTCGCTGGACGGGGCCGCACCCACGGCCGCCTCCTTCGCCGCAGCGATTCCCGCCTTCGCGGCGACTTTGGAACGCTCGAGCTTGGCTTCGAGATCCGTTCGGGCCTCCTCGGCCGCCACTCGTCCCGATTCTACCGCGTCGCGCACCAACTCGACACGAGACTCCACACCCTCGCGAACGTTGTCCAACCGATCTTCGAGCGTGACTTGGGCCTCGCGCATGCGCTCCTCAGCAGCGGCACGGAGCTTCTGGGCACGGGCCCGTATTTCCTCCTGCGTCTCTTCGCCGGATTGGGGAGCGAAGAGCAGAGCCAGCCCGGCCCCAACCAACGCGCCGAGGCAGAACGACCCGAAACTCCCGCCACTATCCCGCTCGACGAGGATGTAAGGGAGATCATCTTGATTGCGCATGATATGTACTCCTTCCTCAGCGTCTGGAAGCGGGGCAATACAGCCGCGACCACCTTAAACATACTGCCGAGCGGAGTCGGATCACAGGGACCGCAGGCCTACTCCTGTCGGAGCCGCCAGCGGACGTCCGGATCCCACCCCTGGGGTGGATCGTATCCTTCCCGACCCATCAGTCCATAGGTGAGTTGCTTACCCAGCTCCACACCCGGTTGATCGAGGGGATTCACGTCGTATAGTGCACCGGCGTAAAGCGTGGCAACGGACATGAGCATGAAGAGCTCTCCGAGCGTGGACGCGTCGAGGCTCTCCATCTCCAGCGTCATGTTAGCCCGGCCGCTCCGGCGGAGCGCCTCGGCGGTCGCCCGTCGTTCGGCATCCATGAGTTCACCCAGCGTGTGCCCTCCGAGATAGCCGGCGGAGGGAGTCGAGGTGCGATGCGTCCCTATCTTCACGTCTCGCCCTGACTCGGTGAGCGCCAGGAAGACGACGACTTTGTCCCGGGGCCCCTCGATGAACAACTGCACCTGAGCATGCTGGTCCGTGACCCCCACCGCTGGAAGCGGTGTCGGTCCTGTATGGACGACGTTGCCGGAGCGATCGTGCGCCTTGCCGAGAGACTCGGCCCAGAGTTGCTGAAACCAGAACGAGAAGGACCGCAGGCGCTCCGAATAGGGCATCATGACGTGGATCGATGCGCCGGACTCATGGTGCGCCCTGTGAAGGAGGGCAGCGATGAGTCCCGCCGGGTTCTCCCGCAGCACCGGAGTGCGGCAGTACTCGTCGGCCCGCGCGGCGCCAGCGAGAAGCCCGGCCGCGTCCATCCCGGAAAGGGCGGCGGGAAAGAGGCCCACCGACGAAAACACGGAAAAACGGCCCCCGACGTTTTCCGGAATGGGCAGGCTTTCGATCCCCTCGGCCTCGGCGATCGAGCGCAGAGCTCCGTTCTCCGGATCGGTCGTGAACACGAAGTGCTCCCCCACCGTCTCCGTCCCCACTTCCTTGATCAGCAACCCCTCGATGACCAGGTAGAGTGCCGTCGTCTCGGCGGTGGATCCCGACTTGCTGACGACGTTGAACAGTGTGCGGCTGAGATCGAGATGCTCCACGGTGTCCCGGACGGCGTCGGCATCCACGTTGTCGAGGATATACATCCTCGGCCTGCCCTCCCGTTGCTCGTTCGATCGCTCGTTCCACAACGGTCCCAATAGTGCGTCTCGCAGCGTCCGAGCCCCCAGGGCGGAACCCAATCCAATCTCGCCGGAGCTCCGGGAAGACTCGACGTCTTCGTGAGCGGCTCGGAAACGGTCGCCGAGGTCGGCCCCGAGACGCTCGGGGTCGATGCCGACCGCGCCGATGCGTTCCACTACCATGTTCGAGAAGTCGAGCGTGATGGGGGTCATGAGATCTCGATACTCAAACCGTCGTAGGCAGGGGCTACGTCTTCAGGAAGCCTGTCCAACAACTCCTGATGCCCAACTCGATGGGTCAGATGGACGAGGTAGGTCCGTTCGGCGCCAACGGTCCTCGCCGCGTCGACGGCCTCCTCGACGTTGAAATGAGTTGGATGGGGGCGGCCGAACCACAGCGCGTTGAGGACCAGAACGCTCACGCCCTGGAGCGTCTGCAAAGCGGCCTCTGGTAGTTCCTTGGCATCGGTGACGTAACCGAGGGGCCCGACACGAAAGCCGTAGACGGTGACCGGCCCGTGAGGGACCACCAGCGGATGGAAGCTGTGGCCAAGAATCATCGTTGCCTCGTCGGGGCCGAACGGTTCGAGGCGCACCCGCGGCTTGCTCGTTCCCTCGGGGGGCTGAAAATCGTCGTCGAAAATATATGAGAACCGATTTCGAAATAGATCGTCGTACTCCTGCGGAATGTACGCAGGGATATCGCGCCTCTGCCGCGCGGTGAAGGCTCGGAGATCGTCAATACCGTGGACATGGTCCGCGTGGCCATGCGTATACCACACCGCGTCGACGTTCTCGACACCCGCGGCAAGCAACTGGAGTCGGAGTTCGGGCGGTGTATCGACCAGAACCGTGCCCCCGGCCAACTCGAGTAACGCCCCGTGCCGCGTCCGCTTGTCCCGAGCGTCCTCCGAGGTGCAGACGTCACAATCGCACCCGACGACCGGCACGCCGAAAGAGGTTCCTGTCCCTAGGAAGGTGAGTTTCATAGGTCCCGTGAAGATAGACGCGGAGGGGTCCGTGGAAGCTGTCCCTGGGCGATCTGAAGAGCAAGGCTATGTCACGACCCACCCCTGCTTCCTTGCGCGCGAGCGCCTCCTGACCGAAGCTCCCGGCATCATGACGATCCGACTGATCTCAGACACGGCCTCTCTCCCCGAGTTGGGCGAGGGCCTGGCGGGAGAATCGCGGGTGGCGATCGATCTCGAAGCCGCCGGTTTTCACCGGTACTCGGATCGTGTGTGTCTGGTTCAGGTGACCAGCGGCGATCAGAATTTCGTGGTCGACACGCTCGCCGTCGATCCCTCCGACGTGCTCCGGAACTCGCTGGAGGGCTCGGACGTGACCGTCCTCCTTCACGGCGGCGATTACGACCTCAGGCTCCTGGACCGGGACCTGGATCTTCACCCTGTGAAGCTTTTCGACACGCAGACCGCAGCGGCGCTGGTAGGCGAGCCTTCTCTCGGACTCGCCACGCTCCTGAAGAAGTACCTCGATGTCCACGTGTCCAAGAAGTACCAGCGCGCCGACTGGGCCAAGCGTCCAATTCCGGACGAGATGCTCGACTATGCCGCGTCGGACACCCGGCATCTGCATGAGCTGGCCGACCTCCTCATCGAGCGGCTGGAGGCACTCGGGAGAAGAGCCTGGGTGGAGGAGGAGTCGATCCTCATGGAGGCGCTACGCTGGAACAACGACGGTGACGTCGATCCGGTCACGAAGATCAAGGGCCTGCGAGACTTCGAGCTCCGTGAGGTGGCTCTGCTTCGCGAGGCTTGGCTCTGGAGGGATGAAGTCGCGCGCGCCCGCGATCGTGCTCCCTTCCGAGTGGCCGGAGATCCGGCGCTCCTCGAGGTCGTACGTGAACGGCCGCGCGACGTTTCAGCTCTAGGCCGTATAAGCGGCGTGTCACCCCAACTCGCGGAGCGGTCGGGCAAGGAGTTACTCGACCGGCTCGAGCAGACCGACCGGCTCGACGACTCCAAGCTCGTCGGTTATCCCCGAGGTCCGTCCGGCCCACGCCGGCCCACGCCTGAGGTGGAGGACATCGCCAACCGTCTCAAGACCATTCGAAACGAGACGGCGGAGGCCCTTGGAATCGCCCGGGGGGTGCTGATGTCCAACACCGTGATCCTGGAGATCGCCCGTGTTCAGCCGAGTTCCGTCGATGAGCTCGAGGCGATCACGGGGGTGCGGCACTGGCAAGCGGAGACGATGGCGGATCGGATCTTGGCGGCGCTCTATGAGCACGGTTGAAGGGGGGGACTAGGCCACGTCCTCCTCTTTTCTCTTGCAGTCGATGCAGTACCGGGCATGCGGGAGCGCGTCGAGGCGCTCGAACCCGACTTCGGAGCCACAGGTGTGGCAGGTACCGAACGTTTTCGGGTCATTGTACATGCGGCGCAGCGCCTCCTCGAGCCGATAGATGTAGCGTCCCTCCTTGGTCGCGAAGAGAGCCGCCTTCTCACGCTCCATCGCCTCGGTCCCCTGATCCGCCATGTGGTCCGTGTAAGCGGATAGATCGGAGTCCATCGATTCTCGATCGAGCTTGGCGATCCGGTCGAAGAGCCCCAACGCCTTCAGGGCCCTCGCCCGCTCGTCCATGAGCCGACCCTCGATGTGCTTGAGTTGCTTGCTGGTCAACATCTGATTCGTATCGCGTTCCAATGTGGAAGAGCGCCGCCAACCCGCCCCGAGGGGACGAAAATTAACCGAATCGCAAAATGTCGTCTACGCCAACGACGCCGAAGCATGGCCAATCCAAATAGGGACGTCCAGCGAAACCGACGCGGGTTCAGACGGACGGGATCTCCGTCTCGGTGCGAGGGTAGTCCCGTGTTCCCGAATCACAAGATCCAGTGGGTTCGCCCGGTTCGGGCACCCAACACGGAGCGTCGCGGAGCCGAAGTGGAAGCCATCGATTGCAGACGTTGTGGTCCCGACAAGCCGAAGCTGGCCAAGCCCCCGTTTCGGACGGAGTTGGGGACCAGCATCCAGGAGAATATCTGCTCTGAATGCTGGGCGGAGTGGCTACAACACCAGACCCTCCTGATCAATCACTACGGGCTCGACCCCCGTGATCCCAAGGCGAAGGAGTTTCTGTACGGTCAGATCGAGACGGTACTGCTGGGGGGCGGCGAAGGGAAAGAAGTCGATACTTCGCAGAAGGGCGAGATCGAGTGGTGACGCCACGGAAATTCTAGCTCCGCTACCGCGTCAGGTTCCGGGCACGACCAAGGCCCGGCACGCATCGTCCCAACCCAAGCGCACCAGCATGCCTCCACCCCAGGACGCCTGAAGCTGGACGGCGCCTGGACAGCGGGCGTCCAGCTCATCCAGCGCGGACCGATGAACCAACCCCGCGTTCTCCAACACGACGTACTCCATTTCGGACACGGACCAGATCGCGAACTGCTCCGAGGGATTACCCCAGATAGGGCCGTCCCCCGCCAGCCGAAAACGGGCACTGGGCGCGACGCGACGGCCAGTATGAAGGGCGAGCCCCGCCCACAGCTCAGGGGCTCCCACCACGCTGCCCGGCGGAACCCGCTCCTCCACCGCCAGCATGGCCCGGGCAAGCATGATTTCCCGTACCCGCAGGGGCGCTACATGACGCCCACCTCCGAAGCCGATCACGCTCGCCGAGCCCAACGCGAGTATCCAGACCAGACTCATGGCGCCAACCAGCACCGTACGGGGCTCCGGCCGCGCGCCCTTGCCCAGAATCCCCCGGGTCAGGCTCTCGACCTCGGGCCCGAACCCGGCCATCACCACCATCCCGAGAACGGGGATGAGCGGCATTGTCAGCCGAAGCTCTTGATAGGGCCACAACCAGAGCATCATCATGAGGGCCGCGGCCGTGAGAATCGGCGTCCACGTCTGGACAGAGAGCCGTCGTACGCCGATAACGAGCACCACGCAGGCGATGCCCCCCACCAGGAAGGCACCCCAACCCTGTGCGCCTGGGAAGAAGACCCCAACGATCCGGCCGGCCAGCGAGAGCCCTCGCCCCACGAGGAGGCCGAATCCGCCTTCCCCGCTCGTCTGGCTGGCGAGCCAGCCGGTATAGGGACCGAGTGTGTCGCGAAGAGGGGCCGGAATCGCGTCCCCCGCCCGGCCGGACCAGATCATCCACGGCGCGATGACGCCCAGGGCCCCGGCTGCGCTTCGCACCGCCCACACGGTCCGACGCCGCAGCAACAAGGCCAACGGCACGGCCATCCCCACTGCCAGCCCCACGGTTCGAGTGTGATATGCGAGCGCGAACACGGCGAGGAATCCCACCAGTCCACGCCATGTGGGCTCGGCCTCCAGGCGAGAGCCCGTCCAGAGCGCGGCCACGAGCGCGACCAGGAAGAGCGGCTCGGACAGAGGCACCAGAGCCAGTCGCCACAGATCGGGAAGCGACCAGAACAGAGCGGCCGCTGCGACCGAACTCCACCATGAAAACTTCAGTGACCGTAGGTAGGCGACGAAGAGCCCCCCGCTCGATGCAAGGAACACCAGGTTGAACAGAGACGCGAGCGACCCCTGCCCCACCGCCTCGGGCGCGAGCCTCCACAGCAGGGCAAGAAAAACGGGATACAGTGGGGGGAACTTCGCTCCCGGCGGGGACCCGGCCACCTGCGAGTATCGGAGGCCCTCTCCATCAGCGAGCGACTTGCCGAGAAGCAAGTAGGCACCGTCGTCGTGCCACACACCGGGCGACACGGCTTCCCAGACCAGAAGCCCCACCAACGCCAGGCCCACTGCAACGATCAGGGGTACGACCGCGCCGGGTAGGCTCCCTGCATCCGGAAGCGTGCCAGAATCCGGAGCAGTCGAGTCACTCATCAGAACGGTGGAATCAGCCCCTCAAGACCACCTCGATGTCCGCGAGCGCGTCCTCGAGCGTCGCCTGATCGATCGTAAGTGGGGGCGCGAACCGAATGACCTGGTGGTGCGTCTCCTTGGCGAGAATCCCCTTGGCCTGAAGGGCCTCGCAGAAGGGCCTGGCGGTGCCGGACGACTCCTTGATCACGACGCCGATCATGAGGCCGCGCCCGCGAACCTCCTCGACGTGGGGGGAGCCGATTTCGCGGAGCCGATCCGTAAACCAGGCGCCGAGCTCATCGGAGCGTTCCGAAAGCTTCTCATCGAGAATGACCCTTAGCGAAGCACGGCCTATGGCCGCGCCCAACGGATTTCCCCCGAAGGTGGAGCCATGGTCCCCCGGCTGGAAAACGTCCATGATTTCGGCGTCCGCGATGGCCGCCGAGACCGGGTAGACTCCACCGCCCAACGCCTTGCCCACGATGAGCACGTCCGGCCGGACACCCTCCCAATCGCAGCAGAAGAGGCGCCCGGTCCTTCCGAGCCCCGTTTGGATCTCGTCCCCCATGAACGCGATGCCCCGCTCCCGGCAAATCTCGGCGGTCCGGCGCAGGTATCCGTCCGCGGGCACGACCACACCACCCTCGCCCTGGAGAGGCTCGACCAGGAAGCCGACCGTGTTCTCGGTGACGGCAGCCTCGAACGCATCGGCATCGCCGTAGGGGACCAGCACGAAACCGGGAGTGAACGGGCCAAACCCCTCGCGGTACTGATCCTCGGACGAGAAGCCGACAATGGTGGTGGTCCGACCGTGGAAGTTGTTTTCGCAGACGATGATTTCGGCCTTCCCCTCGGGCACGCCCTTCACCTGGTAACCCCATTTCCTGACCGCCTTGATCGCGGTCTCGACAGCCTCGGCGCCCGTATTCATCGGAAGGGCCTTCTCGTACCCGGTCGCTTCACACAGCTCGCGCACGAACGGCCCCATCTGGTCGTTGTGGAACGCCCGCGACGTCAGCGTCAGCTTCGACATTTGCTCCGCGGCAGCCGCCATGATGGCCGGGTGACGGTGTCCCTGATTCAAGGCCGAATAGGCGGCAAGCATGTCGAGATAACGGTTCCCGTCGACGTCCCACACCCACACGCCTTCCCCGCGCTCCAACACGACGGGAAGCGGCTTGTAGTTGGAGGCACTGAACTGGTCCGCCTCGGTGAGATAGAGGTCGGTCTTCGATGCGCTGGCCTGGGTCATGGCACGACTCGTCTGATAACGTGGTTGCTGCGAGAGGGGGTGAAAAAACGCCTGGCCCGATCATGGTTGCACCGTCCGAAGATTTCAAGGGCCGGGCGCAGGCAAAGGGGGGGATTTGCGGCCGGATACCGGTCACCGATTCCGGTATACGACCTCCGCCACGACGTCTCCGACCATGGCAAGCGTCTGGGCACTCGTGTTCTCCGGAACGTCCCGCGGTGTATGCCAGAAGCTATGGGACGGACCGTACTCGAAGTCGATGATATCGGCGACGGGGATTCCCGCGTCGATGAATTCGATGTGTTCGTCGACCACCCTCGAGGTCTGGTCCATGGGAAAGAAACGCCGGTATCCCAGGTCCGCCGCAATGCCCCAGACGCGTTGCACGACCTGCCCCGCGCCCTCCATGGAGTAGGCCTCGACAGGAAAGCTCGGATCCGCATCCCCGACCATGTCGAGGAGGATTCCATAAGC
Source organism: Gemmatimonadota bacterium (assembly GCA_039590375.1). Taxonomy (GTDB): domain Bacteria; phylum Gemmatimonadota; class Gemmatimonadetes; order Longimicrobiales; family Gaopeijiaceae; genus UBA822. The sequence goes on along the minus strand of JBDHFN010000043.1, from coordinate 24,870 downwards.
CGGCGGGTTCTCGGACCCTATTCCCGCCACGTAATGTCGGGCGCCCAAGAACATGTCGGCAGTGGATGGTCCGTAGTCCTCGCCATCGGTAAAGAGGAGCTCCACACCCCGGGCCGGGGGTTGGTTGTTGAACATCCGGGCCAATTCCAGGAGAATCGCCGTGCCCGAAGCGCCGTCGTTGGCACCGGGGACCGGTTGGTCCCGCTCGTCATCGTCGAGACTCTGGTCGGCCTTCGGCCGCGTGTCCCAGTGCGTAAGCAGGAGGAGCCGCGATCCATCCGCAGGGCCGAACCGCGCAATCACGTTGGTCAGCTCGAGCTCGTGGCCCTCCATGGTCACGTGCTCGAACGGGTCGAGGAAGACCGTATCGGCGAGGGCTCGCAGTTCGGTCTCCAACCACTCCAACTGCTGGGCGTGCCCCGGCGACCCCGGTATGCGGGGTCCGAACGCGACCTGTCTCTCGAGATCCTGAAAGGCACGATCCGCGTCGAAGGATGGCCGCTCGACCCTGACCGAGACGGTGCTCCCTCCGGAATCACCCCCACCACACGCCACGAGCGTAATCGATATCGCGCCCAGCAACATTACCCATCGCTTCGTCACATCGCACTCACGCTTCCGGGGGGATTTCCGCTCCGGCCGCCGCCTGGGCCGCATGTTCTTTCATTTTCATGGTCATCGAGTAGAAGCCGTTCCGTCGGTTGACCGACAGATGCTGCTCCAACTCCAGCCGCTCGAAGAGCCCTTCGACGTCGGTGGAAAGGATCTCCTCCGCCGTCTTGCCATTGTACAACATCAAGAGCACGGCGATCAGCCCTTTGACGATGTGGGCGTCACTGTCGGCCCGAAAAACGACTTCAGACGGCTCGGAACCCTGGACGGTCACGAGCCAAACCTGACTCAGACATCCTGGAACCAGGTGCTCTTGGTCCCTGAATTCTTCTGGGTACGGCTCCAGCTTCCGCCCAAGCTGAATGAGGTACCGATAGCGGTCCTCCGAGGAGTTCAACCTGTGGAAGCGCTCGGCGAATTCGTCGGGAGTCACGGGTGGCAGTTGTCGTAGAGGCAGTGAGGGTTACGGCGTCGGATCAGCCAGCCGCCGTCCGGATGGATCCGGATGTCAATGAAATCGCCTCGAGGGCGCTGAGCAACTCCTCCGCAACGAACGGCTTCTGAAGGAACGGAATATCATAGCGCTGACAGAGAAGTGCCTCCTCTTCATCCAGCGCGGTCCCACTCATGACGACTGCCCGTGCGTCCGGGTACTTCTTGAGCAGGCTGACGGCGAGATCTACACCTTCACCGTCCGGAAGGATGTGGTCGACCACGAGAATATCGGGCACCTCCTCCTCCACCTTGCCCAGTGCCTCGTCGACAGTCGAGCCGACCAGAACCCGATGCCCCTCCGCCGTCAGAACCCGGCTCAGCCAACCGAGCACGGCATCGTTGTCGTCGACCGCGAGCACGGTCGAAGGCGGGACGGCGGTGAGAGGCTCTCCGCCCACGGCGACCAGCGTCAGATGATCTCCGTCTTCGTGGAGGTCCACCGTGACCTCCGCCCCAGGCTTGATCTCGCCGTTTGCGACCATCGCGGCCAGCGGCTGGGTCAAATGAAGGTGGATGATCCTCCTCAACTCCCTCGCTCCGTACTCCATGCTGGTCCCTTTCTCGAGCATGAAGTACCGGGCCGCTGGTGCGACATCGATGTCGAACGACCGGCTGCCGAGTCGGTTCTGGACATGCCGTTGCAGCTCGACCACATGTTGCTCGAGGATCGCCACCAGGGACTCGTTCCCCAACGGGCGATAGGTGATGACCGCGTCGATCCGGTTGACGAATTCCGGAGAGAAGTGACGCTGGACCGCCCTCAGACCCACCCGCTCCAGGTGCGCGGACAGCTCGGCCCCGGGTCGCTTCGTGGGCGTGTCGAAGCCCAAACCCGGCTGGAGCTCAGACACCATGTCCCTCGCACCGAGGTTACTTGTGAGGAAGATCAGCGACTTCTCGAAGTTCACCTCCCCACCATCCCCAAGCCGTAGCGTGGCCTTGTCGAGCACGCCGAGAAGAAGCTGAGACAAGGAGGGCGCCGCCTTTTCGATTTCGTCGAAAAGCACGAGCGAGAGATCGCACCCTGGACTCGTCATGTCGTCGAGCACCAGTTGGTTCAGGCGCGGCTCGGTCTGAGCGTGCCCCACATACCCGGGGGGAGCCCCGATGAGCTTGGCCACTTCATGCTCGCTCTGGAACTCACCACAATCGATCTTGACGACGCTGCGGACATCGCCGTGGAGAACTTCGGCAAGCGCCTCGACCGTACGAGTCTTGCCCGTCCCGGTCGGTCCGAGCAGGAGGAACACCCCTACGGGTCGGCCCTCGGGGGCGAGCCCCGACCGGTGAAGCTGGATGCTCGGTACGATATGCTCGAGGGCGTGGGCTTGCCCCACCACCCGGCTCGAGAGGAGCCCGATCAGTTCGTCGGTGCGGTTGATCGGCGCCCGCTTCCGACCCTTCTCGTCTCCTGGAGGTTCACTCACCACAAGTCTCCTTCGTCGAGCCCTTCGGTGGCCTCGGGCGCCCGGAGTCCAGTGGATATGAGACCGAGCTTCGAGAGGATTCAGCGCACCTCAGCGAGCGTCACGATTTGAAATATCGGCAGGCCACCGATCCTACGTAAACCCCGAAGGAGCGTAAATGAACCGGGCCCGCGCCGCCTCGAGCGACGCGAGCCCGGCTCGCTGGCCCACAATCGAGCTCAGCGGATACCGTCAAACTCCCTCATCCACATTCGCTGTATCCACAAATGTGGCACTTCACACAACCCTCTTCGAACGAGAGTTGGCCGGCTCCGCATTCGGGGCAGCTACCGAAGAAGTTCGTCTGGGCGCCACCACCGAGGGAGACCTTCGCCTGCGCCCCACCCGCATCAACGGTGGCGCCGAGCGGAAGCGTCTCCTGAACTCCCTCCTTCTCGGCCATGTATCGCTCGATGGCCTGGCCAATCGCGTCAGGTAGGGAGAGTACCTTGTTCGGGCCCACCCCCACTGCGCGATCCGAGGAGATTCCTCGAAGTTGGTCTCTCACGGCAGGAACCGGAATTCCGGAACGGAGCGCCATGGATATGAGTCGCCCCACCGCCTCGGCATCGGCCGTCGCGGCGCCACCCGCCTTGCCCAGCGTACAGAACACCTCGAACGGGCGTCCGTTCGTATCCTCGTTGATGGTCACGTAACAGTCGCCGAGCGGGGAAATCATCTTGAACGTACGGCCCCGCAGCATGGAGGGGCGCTGACGCTTATGGCGAGCGGCGGCCGCGGTCAGATCCGCGTCGTCTCGTTCGCCGTTGACACGATCGAGCTCCATCTGGAGTACATGGAGCGACTCTCGGGTGTCCGCGAGCAGCTCCTCGAGAGCCGCGACATCACGCCCCGCCTCGCCGGTGTACTCCACGGATTGTCCGGTCTTTCCGGTCGACAGCACCTGTCCGGCCCGCGACCCATCGCGGTACACCGTCACACCCTTGCAGTCGAGTTCGTACGCGAGCTTATAGATCTCCCGGACGTCCTCCTCGGTGGCCTCCGTGGGGAAGTTCGTGGTCTTGGAGATCGCGGAATCGGTGTGCTCCTGAAACGCCGCCTGCATGCGTACGTGCCATTCTGGGGAGATGTCGTGCGCCGTCTTGAAGACGGCCTGCACCTCTTCCGGAACCTCCGGGAAGTGAATGTGACCCTCCTCCGCGATACGGGCCATGAGCTCCTCGGAGTACCACCCCTCTGCCTGGGCACGAGCCACGAAGGCAGGGTTCACGTCGGGCATCAACGCGCCCGCCTGGTTGCGCATGAACGCGACCGCGAAGATCGGCTCGATCCCTCCAGAGCATCCGGCGAAGATGGAAATGGTGCCCGTCGGAGCCACCGTCGTGAGGTTACAATTTCGGAGCTTGCGCATGGGACGAACGCGATGTCCGGCGGAGTGCCGGGCGCAAAGATCGTCCGGTCCCCAAATGGATTCCTCCCATGCCGGGAAGGGCTCTCGGATTTCCGCGAGACCCTCAGAGGCGTTGCGAGCCTCCTCGTTCAGGAAGCCCATCACCTTGCGGCCCATCTCGACCCCCTCGGCGCTGTCGTAGGGGATCCCCAGCCCGATGAGCATATCGGCCCATCCCATGACGCCCAGCCCGATCCGGCGGATGGTCTGGGCCAAGTCGGTAATCTCCTGTAGAGGATACTGGTTGGCGTCGATGACGTTGTCCAAGAAGTGTGTGGACAGGTGAACCGCCCGGCGCAGCCCGTCCCAATCCACGCCCTCGGCCGGGTCGCCGCCGGGCATATGATCCGCTTTCACGAAGTGGGCGAGGTTGACGCTTCCCAGGTTGCACACGTCATATGGCAGGAGTGGTTGTTCGCCGCACGGATTCGTGGCCTCGTAGGAGCCCAGCTTGGGGACCGGATTGAACGCGTTGGCCCGATCGATGAAGAAGGTCCCCGGCTCACCGGTCTTCCACGCACCGTGCACGATCTTGTCGAAGATCTCACGGGCATCTTCCTGTCCCACCACTTCCTCGGTTTTCGGGTCCACGAGATCGTAGCTCTCTCCCGCTTCGACCGCCTCCATGAACGCATCGGTCAGAGCGACCGAGATATTGAAATTGGTGATCCGGGAGGTGTCGTCTTTGCAGGCGATGAACGAACGGATGTCGGGGTGATCCACCCGGAGGATTCCCATGTTCGCACCCCTCCGCGTACCACCCTGCTTCACGACTTCCGTGCTGGCGTCGTACAACGTCATGAAGGAGACCGGCCCGGACGCGACTCCCATCGTCGATTTGACCTGTGCACCAGTCGGGCGAAGTCGCGAAAAGGAGAAGCCGGTCCCGCCGCCCGATTGGTGAACCAGCGCCATCGCCTTGAGCGTATCGTAGATGCCGCTACGTCCGTTGGAGAGCGCGTCGTCGACGGGCAGGACGAAGCAGGCGGACAACTGTCCCAGAGGTCGCCCGGCGTTCATCAGGGTGGGCGAATTGGGCTCGAACTTGCCCGTCGTCATCAGATCGTAGAACTGGCGGGCCAGCTCCCCCACGGCCGCTTCCGATGCCCCGTAATCCTTGTCCACATTCGCGATGACCTTGGCCACCCGCCAGAACATGTCCTCTGGCTCCTCGACCGGCGCCCCTTCGGCATCCTTCTTCAAATACCGCTTCGCTAGAACGATCCGTGCGTTTTCCGATAGAGTCGCCTCCGGGATGTCCTCGGGGAGGGGCTCTTCGAAGATTCGAGGCTCAGGGGATGGGGCCGCCCGCTTCATACCGGATTACTCCGCGCAAGAATGTGGAAAGGCAGTGGAATCTCTGCCTCGGATATGTTGACAACCGACGAAAAACCGCCTCGCCGGGGGAATCTCTTGTGGAAAAACACCTGACGGCCCACGAAATATTGCGGCCATTCAACGTACGCCCCCTATATGTTGTGGTCAAGGGTCTCGATCCACGGACTGGGCCCCCGGCCAACCGAACGGAAAATCACCCGACGCGCCACGGGTCGGGAGCGTGTTCTCACGCGAAGAATCTGCTGTACAAGCGGCCTCCCCAGAGGTACGATTCGAATGGAGTCTCGTGTTCAGGATTCCGGGCTTGGAACCCTTTTTCGGAGGCGACGCTTGAAAAGGAGAATCCGCCGCGCAATTGAGATCGGCATGCCCCTTTTGGGCATGCTGGTAATCTTCGGTTCCGTGCTCTTCGGTCCGAGCAGCCTTCAGGCCCAGGTTCTCATGGTGCTCTCCGGAATCCTGATCCTCGAGGCCGGAGTCTGGGGCCTCACGAACGGCCTCCTACCGAACGAGCGCCGCTACTTGGCCCTACGCGAAGAGGGGGACCATTTCCTCGGGCTGATTCGTACGCTCAACTCCGCAGCCGTCGCGCGCGACTTGGGCGAGGAAAGTGACGAGCGCTTTCGAGACACCCGGGCCCAGATGCACAGTTCCGTCGAACGCATGGCCGAACTCGCCGGAAAGGACGCTTTCGCGGAACTCGAGGCGGCGGTGATCGAAGCAGCCGAAACGACGTTGGCCGAAGCAAAGACCGCGGTGGACGAAGCGGCCGCCGCAGAGACGCCCGCAGAACCGGCTGGCCGCGAACTAAGCCTGGGCGAGGCCCGACGCATTGAGCTGGGCTAGGTAGGCTGCACCTCCTCCACTGCCTTTCTAGAACGCGGTTCCCAACCGGAGGTAGAACGCACCGCCTCTTCCGGAATTCAAACGCAGGGCCGCTCCCAGTCGAAAGAACATGCGCGTCGAGAAGAGTGCCGTGATCGACGTCTGAAGCTCGGCGCCCACGGAGGCCACCGCGTTGAGTCTCGGGTTTGGCGAACCTCCGCCGACCGCACCCGCACCACCCCAAGCGTTTCCCGCGTCGAAGAAGAGGGCGCCGCTCACTCGATCCATGTGTACGGGCAATAGGTCCATCCCCCGATGAACGTTGAGCAGTGGGAAGCGGTACTCCCCGGACGCCGACCAGGCATACCTGCCGGTGCGGCGGCCCTCGGTGTATCCCCGTACCGGAAACAGCAGGCGGGAGCCACCGAACAATTCGGCACCGGTAAGTCTCTCGGGTCGTCCCTGCGCCCCCCCGACGGAAAAGTGAAATGCGTCGGCACCCGGACCGCTGGCGACTCCGAAGGATGCCCTCGCCGCCAAGACGTGATTGGAGAAACCGGGCCCTGAGAACGATTGATACGCCTGTAAGACTCCGGTAGCCTCACTCCAGGACCGGTCGAATCCCGTCGAGCCCCTGAGGGTGTCCGGGAGCGACAGCTCGCGCCGCGCCCTCCCCTGGACCGCGGCCGCCACTCCGGCCTCATCGCTCGTCGAAAAAGGGAAGGCCCTGGCAGTACTGAACGTGGCTCCCAGTTGGGCCTCACCCAGCCGCCGGCGCGGGCGAAAGATCGAAATGACGCTGGATTCGAGATTGGTGTCCAAGAACTCACGATCCTCCCAGACGTGGGCTACGGAGAAGGACAGCGATGTCCTGTTTCGAATCCGACGACGAACCAGGGTGCCGGAGGCTCTGACGACCCGCTCCTTCTCGGCCACATACAGCGTAGTGTTGCCGCCGGTCGGTAACGCGACGTCGAAGGGCCCGTCGACGTCGTGGTCCTGCGATGCGGACAGGCCCAGAAGAGGGTTTCCGAGGCCTGAATACGTATAGCGGACGGCGGCGTCCGTCCGTCCATCCGTTCGCATCCGAACCGACATTCCATAGCCGTGCCGTCCGACCAGATCACCCCCAGTGGTGCGTATTCCGAACGCTGGACGCAGAACCTCCGTGTTGATGGGCCCGCCCACCCGAGCCGGCCGACTCAGGCCCGACGTGTATGTCGGCTCCCAGTAGTAGGGCCGCAGCGTTGAAGAGGCATCGTATGGCCCTACCTCTCCGACGAGCGGGGCGCTCTCGAAATCGACCGCCGGCCCCTCACCCACGGAGAATCCGGGCTTCAGAGGGAACGGATCGAACCATGCTGCGGGATCGAAAGGGATACGCTCGACGGTCCAGCCGATCTTGTGATAGCCGGAGAAGTAGATCCATCGGCCATCGGGGCCGACCGACGGGTAGGCTGTCCCTCCGAGGACGTTCGTCACCTGCCTCAAGGGCCCTGGCGCCGCAGACTCGGGATCGATCTCGACGGCGTAGATGTTGGGGATTCCGCTCCGGTCCGACGACCATAAGAGCCATCGCCCATCCGGAGACCACGCCGGGGCCTGATCCACGGAGCGGTCGTTCGTGATGCGGCTCGCGGTGCGCCCCTCAGGGTCCATCACCACCACGTCGTACAGGGCCCCGGAGCTCCAACGCGAAGCGGCGATCCAGCGGCCGTCGGGAGACCATGCGGGGAAGGCCCAATGCACGTCCTCGACAAACGGAGTGAGCCCCACGACGTCGCCCGTCTCGAGGTCGACCCGGACCAAGCGGTTCGTTCCGCCTCTGGACTGCACGGCCACCACGGCCCGTCCGTCCGGCGAGGGTGTGGGGTGATCCAAGCGAGCGCCCCGTGTGATCCGGCGCTTCCGGCCGTCGGCGCCGATACGGATCAGATCAGATCGGATCCGGAACGGATCCGCGAACTCCATCTCGGACCCCACCAGAGAGCCGTCAGGGAGCCATTCGAAGTCAGACAAGTTACTCAATCGTAAGAGCTTACGGCCGTTCGATCCGTTCGCTTCGCTGACCCGCATCTGCACGTCGGTCCGTCCGTCCGAACGCACGAAGGCCAACCGCCCTCCGTCGGGCGAGACGGACGGAAAGAGGGCCAGTCGCCCCCCGTCCGCGAGGGGCTCCCCCACGGTGAGCGGAGCGGCCGTCGCCAACGAGTCGGCCAAGGCCGCGAACCGGGTCCCCAAGAGCGCTCGCCAATCCTCCCAAAGGTCTGAAAAGCTCGTTCCGAACGCGTCCTTCGCCCCCCAATTCACCCGGTACGGAATCCACTGGCGCGCGATGGCGTCGGCGAACGCACCCAGGCGCTCCTCCCCATATGCATCACTCAGGTGGTCGAAGAACGTTGCCCCATATACATAGACCCGATCCCCTGCCGGCCAGTTCGGGGAATCCCCCGAGACCTGGTCCAGTCCTTCGAAACCATCCTCCAACACTGCCGTGCGGAGGACCATGTCGATATAGCTCCCTCGCACCCGGCCCGATGTGGTGACGGCCGACTCGTAATAGGTCGCCAACCCCTCGGTCGTCCAGCGTGGAAGATCAAAGCCGGGAAAAGTCGGCCACCCTGCCTCCCAGCGGCCCATCACCTTCCGGATCAGGGATCCGATCGGCCCCGTATGGTCCAACTGGAAGATGTGGACGAGCTCATGCGTGATGACAAGTTCCATCCAGTCGTCGAAGTGCGAGAGGCTGCCTCCCGCCATCGGCGGACGGACGTACACGATGATCCGGTTGAACGGAACCGCCGTGGCGAGACCGTTACTGGTCTCGGTGTGGTCCGTCAGAAGAAGCTCGATGATCCCACCTGGGGGATCGAGGAAGTGCTCCGTGAGCGCGTCGAACGCCCGCTCGGCCCGGGTCGCCGCCCTTCTTGCCAAGAGGTCCATACCCTGCGGAAACGTGACCCGGAAGTGGCTGGACTCGAGGCTGCGCCAGGACTCGTCGGGCGGCACCTGGGCCGTCAAAGGCCGAAGAGCGCCCGCCGCGCCGGTGGCAAGGAAACACAGCAGGATCAGAACGCTTCGGCGCATCTTCCCTTACTGACCTTGTCAAATGGGCGTGTCGTCCTCACCCTTCGAAGCGTTGGACCATCCATCCGGGTTTCCGAGTGATCGAGGGCATGAGCGAACCGTCTAAGAGTATCTGGTACCAAGTGGGTTATGCGCTCGAGTCGGCTCGCCACGGAGCCCGGTCGGCGCAGGAAGCCCAATCCGCCAAGAAAGCTCCACGATCGGGAAAAGGCAGGTCCGCCCCCGAGACGCGGTCTGCTCGGAGGGTACGGGGCGAGGAGACCGAGCCCCGGGGTCGGCCGGTCTCGTCGACCGTGGATCAACTCATCGCCACCGGCACGGGCATTCTCGGCGATCGGCTGTTCGCCATTGTGGCCGGGCGACGCCCAGGAGGGCTGGGCCTGACCCGCGCGGCGCTGGCGGGCGCGGGCGCCGCGCTGGCGCTCAGCCTGCTTCGAAATGGGATGAATGGGACTCCTGAAGTCGGACGACGCCCGTACGACCCGACCGCGGAGCTCCTCACGGGCGCCGCCCGTGGCATGCTCTATGGCGCCGTTCTCGAGCCCCGTCTCCCAGGCTCTCCACTCCTTCGCGGGGCCGCGTTCGGAGTCATAGAGTACGTGACGTCCCCATTCGGCGGGCTGGACGCCATTCTCGGTGCTTCCGGCCCTCATCGGACCATGCCGATTATCGCGGCGCTCCTGGGCTCCAGTGATTCGGTGGCCGAGTCCATGGCCGACCACGTCGCGTTCGGAGTCACCCTCGGCCTGCTCTACGGAGCGGGGAGCGTGAGAAGAGGAAGCCGCGCGGTCGAATAGGCGGGGAGAGGTCTTGGCTCCCGCCGGACCATCCCCTGAGGGCAGGCCGCCAGCGTGATGGTGGATGCGTCGCCGACGCTGCCGCCCGGATCCACCGCGTCCTCGACGATCCCCAGAATCTGAGTACGGATCTCACCCTCGCCGACGCCGGCGAGCCCACAGAAGCCCCAAGGGCGATCCCGGACTACGGCTCCGACATAGGCGCTGCCCAAGCGATCCACCCTGTCGAGCACCACGTAGGAGACCCCCAGCTCGCGTGCCTCACTGAAGAACCGGTCCGGATCGGGACTCAACGGGTACGTCCGGCTGCGGACGCCCGAAAGCGTGTAGAAGATGCGAGGTTTTCGGCTGAACACGGCCGACCCGTCGGGGGCGTTTTCCCCGATCCACCGGGCCGCGAAGACGAACTGCTGAAAGCCTTCACCGTAGCACGCGAAGGGGCCCGCCACGCGGACGCCCTCCCTGCAGGCCGCAGCCCGACTCATGGACTCTCCCCAGCTCTGCATGGAGGGCAGGAGCAACGCGGCGACGGCGATTGCCCCTGCTGCGAGCGACAGGCGCGGGTCGATCCGCCTCGCCCCCTGGACAAGGGCCTCACCCGCGTAAAAGAGCACGAGCGGATAGAGCGGCAGCGCGAACCGGTCTCCGGACCAGACGGCGGGCCAGAGTAGAATCAGCCCGAAATAGAGAGGCGTGAACAGCTCGACGACCGTCCAGCGGACCCGAATCCGACCGACCCACCCCGCCAAGGCAAACGCCATCAACACCAGACCCAGGGCCGTGAGCGCGCCACCCGACCACGGAGACACCCCGGCAGGGATGTGCACGAGCACATAGCCCTGGAGATTCTCGAGAACGCGGGCCGCGAGGTCTCCGATTCCGGCTTGGCCCAGATCGGGCTGGTACGGATCGATCATCCAGAACTCTGACACATACTGGGCTCCACCATCCGCCCGCGACCGGAGCCACCACAGCAGGTTGGGAACCACGAACACTCCAACGAATCCGGCGAGCGTCCTCCAGTGTCTGGCGAGGCCGAGCGCCGCCCCGACGGCCAGCACGAGAGGCAACCCAGCGGTCCGAGTGAAGGTGGAGAGAATCGCGAATGCACAGCCGGCCAGGATCCACCGCGAAGGCACCATCCCGTGCTCCGATCTGTGAAAGCTCCACAGACAAGCGAGCGTCAGCGCCAGGAATAGCGGATCCGAAAGAATCCAATTCGTGGACCAAAGGAAGGCCGGCGAGAACGCCAACACCAACGCCACGCCGGTCGCCAAGGGCAATCCACGACGGTCGCGTACCCAGGCGAAGCAGAGGGTCACGCTGAGCGTCACCAACAACAGGGACAGGAGCTTGAAGGTCATCCAGGCCTCGGCGCCGAGTCCCATGGCCCCGGCGAGCAATGCCGGGTAGAGCGGTGGGTACTTCGTGTGGGGCGCCAGGGTCGGATCCCACGCCTCGATGTATCCCGACCCGGAAGCCAGGGAATGGGCCAAAGACAGATAGCCGGCGTTGTCTCCACCGTTGTGGGGCGCCGGATTCAGGGCCGGCAACGAGATGGCCAGGTGGATCAGCGCCACGACGGCGAGAATGACCACCGGAGCGATCGGTCGCTGGTTCGGCTCCGCATCCGCCTCCGGGATCATGTCCCGGCGCCCCGGCGTCATGCCCCCTCCTCGGCCGCTGTCATGCGTCCCCACCCGATGTCATGGCCGGGCGGGGTGTCATGGACCCCAGAACTCGGGGGGCCTCGGCACCCGTAACGGACGGAATGTTGCCGGCGATATCGTGGAGGTGCGCCCAAGCCAGGAACGCGAACGCGAGCGCCTCGCGCGCGTCCGGATCGACGCCGAGTTCCATTCCGCTCTTCACCTGGACGGGATCCAGGCCCTGTCCGATCGCCTGGACCAACGCTGGATTGTTCCCACCGCCTCCGACCAGAAAGACCTCGTCCAGCCCCCTGGGAAGCACCCAAGCGCGATAGGCCTCCGCGATCGATCGGGCCGTGAAGGCCGTGAGCGTGGCCACGAGGTCACACCACGCATCCTCATCCTGGCCGGGCTCCAAGCCCTCCGCCACGCGATCCAGAAGCGCGCGCCCGAAGTGCTCCCGGCCCGTCGATTTGGGCGGTGGAGCGCTGAAGTAGGCGTCGTCGAGGAGTCCCGTGAGGAGCGATTCATTCACCTCCCCCCGGGACGCCATGGCTCCGTCCCGATCGAACGGCAGAGCGCCATCCGTGGCGCGCCGCACGGCCCCGTCGATCAGCGCCACACCCGGGCCCGTATCGAACGCGATCACCGGATCCGGCGAGCCCGTGGGCGGCAACCACGTCACGTTGGCCATCCCCCCCAGGTTCTGGATCGCCCTGCGGCGATCCGCGGCGGAGAACAGCAGTTGATCGAGCCAGGGGACGAGCGGAGCCCCATGCCCACCGGCCGCCACATCCCGACTCCGGAAATCGCTTACCACCGGCGCGCCGGTGCGCTCAGCCAGCGTAGCCGCGTCCCCCAACTGAAGCGTGGCCCCGCGTTCGGCATCGGTCGGTGGGATGTGCCAGACGGTCTGACCGTGTGAACCGATGGCCGCGAGCCCTCTGGCCTCTACACCCGCGGCCCCACAGACATCCAGAACCGCCGACGCGAACGCCTCACCGAGCGAGGCGTCCAGTCGGCACAGCGTTTCCGGTGTGCCCTGCTCGACGGCGTCGAGGATCGTCTTCCGGTGACCCTCGTCGTACATGGTCGTGTTGAAGGCGAGCAGGTCCCACTCGAAGTCTCCGCGAGATTCGCCGTCGATCTGTACGACAACGGCGTCGATCCCGTCGATGGACGTCCCCGACATGAGGCCCACGAAGAGATTCCCGGAACTCACTCGGACGGGTCCTCGGTCAGGCTCCCGATCACGCGCGCGAGCACGCCCCCCTCCTCTTCGAGCAAACGCGCCGCTTCCTCTTGCCCGGCACCGCGACGTTCCATGACGAGCGCGGTCTTCGCGCTCCCTCCTGCCGCCTCGAGAAGTTCCGACGCGCGGGAGCGGTCCACGTCGAGGATCGTCATCAGGATGCGCTCCCCCCGATCCCGGAGTTTTTCGCACGTCGCCTGGAGATCGACCATGAGGTTCCCGAACACCTTGCCGGTCATGACCATTGCGCCAGTGGTGATCGTATTGAGAACCATCTTGGTGGCGGTCCCCGCCTTCATGCGGGTCGAGCCCGTCACGACCTCCGGACCGACCAGGGGGGCGATGACCACGTCGTGGGTCTCCAGGAGTTCGGGCGTCGGGTTCGTGCAGAGGAGAAACCCCGTGCGAGCACCGAGTTCGCGGGCGCGGGCGAGGGCGCCGTGAACGAACGGTGTCGTCCCCGAGGTGGCGATGCCCATCACGAAGTCGTTGGGACCGATGGCGAGGCCGTCGATCTCGGCGGCCCCGTCCTCAGGACGATCTTCAGCGCCCTCCTGGGACCGGACCAGCGCCTCCCTTCCTCCCGCGATGATCCCCTGCACCATTTCAGGATCGGTTCCGAAAGTCGGCGGCATCTCCGCCGCGTCCAGAACACCCAGTCGTCCCGATGTCCCCGCACCCACATAGATCAACCGGCCCCCGCTCCGGAACGCGTCCACCACCAGTTCCATGGCACGGGCGATGGCGAGCCGTTGGGACGCAACGGCCTCCGCCACTGTGCAATCCTCGGAGTTGATGAGGTCGACCAACTCGAGCGGTGACAGGACATCCATCGCCGAAGAACGCTGATTTCTCTGCTCTGTCAGTCGGTCGTCGAGCATGCGGGCGATTCGTCCCTCGGTGTGGGGGATACGGAACTCCCCCCGGGTTGCGGCGATACTCTCGCTTGGACAAGCTAATCTTGGCCTCTTTTGGCCAGCAACCAAGCATTTTGCACGCCGGACGAAGCGTGCAGGCTCGACCCACACGCCCGAGGCTTCGTGAATCTTCTGGATCAGGCCCGATTGCTCACGGCAGAACTCGCCGCGATACGTAGAGACCTTCACCAGCATCCTGAACTTTCGTTCCAAGAGGTCCGAACCGCCGGGATAGCCGCGAAGGAGATGGAGGCGCTCGGCTTTTCCGTCCGTACGGGGATCGGCCGCACAGGAGTGATCGCGGAGCTCCGCAACGGCGATGGTCCTGTCGTCGCCCTCCGGGCGGACATGGACGCCCTTCCTATTCAGGAAGCGAACAAGCACGACTTCGTCTCCGAGAACCCGGGCGTCATGCACGCCTGCGGGCACGACGGACATGTGGCGGGAATGATCGGGGCGGCCCGAATTCTGGCGGCTGAGAGGGATGCAGAACGCCTCCCCTCCGGTACCATTCGCTTCATCTTCCAACCCTCCGAAGAGGCGACCGACGAAGAGGGCAAGAGCGGGGCCATGCGGATGGTCGAGGAGGGCGTGATGGAGGGGGTCGACGCCGTCGTTGGGCTCCATTTGGGGGGACCGCTGCCCTTGGGGAAGATGTTCTTCGCGGCCGGGCCCATCATGGCCGGCGCCGCCGAGATTCACATCGAGGTACACGGGAAGAGCAGCCACGCGGGCATGCCCGAGGCCGGCGTGGATGCGCTCGTGTTGGCGGCTCGAGGCGTGGTCGCGACCCAGGACGCGGCGCCCAAAAAGCGATCCCCGGTGGAAGACGGACTCATCTCGTTCGGCCAAATCGCAGGGGGTACCGCCACCAACGTCCTGGCTGACCATGTCGCGATCGAAGGGACCATGCGATTTTTCTCGGAGGAAACTCGAGGGCGCCTCCGAAACCGACTGGACGAGGCGTTCGGAGTTCTGGAGGAGTCGGGCGCCGAGGTCAGAATCGACGTCGGGGTGGGAATTCTTCCTGTGATCAATGATGAGCGTGTGACCGAGTGGGTGCGCTCCGCGGCCATAGATTTGGTGGGAGAAGACGACGTGCTACCGATCGAGCCCATGACGCTCGCGGAGGATTTCTCTTTCCTCGCGCACG
Source organism: Gemmatimonadota bacterium (assembly GCA_039590375.1). Lineage (GTDB taxonomy): Bacteria > Gemmatimonadota > Gemmatimonadetes > Longimicrobiales > Gaopeijiaceae > UBA822. The sequence goes on along the minus strand of JBDHFN010000043.1, from coordinate 9,868 downwards.
AAGCACCAGGTACGTTCTTTTGGGTGGGGGCGGCGCTACCCAGGCCGCGAATGCACCACGAAGCCGACTTCGATATCGACGAGTCGGCCCTTCCGCTCGGGGCCGCCACGCTGGCGGCCGGCGCCATCCGTCTTCTGGAGGAGATGGGGTGATTCACGCGATGCTGCGTCTTGTCTTGCTGGGTCCCGGGTTGCTGTTCGCTGGGCTTCTCGTCACAGCCTGCACTCCCGCCGAACCGGCCCCGGCCGCCGAAGCGATCCAGACCCGACCCCCCGTCGTCTTTCCGGACACGTGGCGATTCTCGGCCGACGATGCCCCGGTGATCGCGGAAAACGCCGTGGTCGTGACCACGGATCGCGTCGCCAGCGAGATAGGCGCAGCGATCATGGAGCAGGGTGGCAACGCCGTGGACGCGGCCGTGGCCGTCTCACTGGCGCTGGCCGTCGTGAACCCCGAAGCCGGCAACATCGGTGGGGGGGGGTTCATGGTCGTGAGGATGACGGACGGCACGACAGCGGCCCTCGACTACCGTGAGAAGGCGCCGATGGCGGCCACACGGGACATGTTCCTGGACGATGAGGGAAACGTGACCGATGCGTCGGTGGTCGGTCATCTTGCGTCGGGCGTACCGGGCGCAGTGATGGGCATTTGGGAGGCGCATAGACGTTTCGGCACACTTCCGTGGGCGGACCTCGTGGAGCCCGCCACGTCGCTGGCGGACGGCTTCGTGGTCCATGAGCGTTTCCGCGACAACATCGTGAGTTCGCAGAGGGGCCTCCGTCGCTTTGAAGCGACCGCGGCCACCTTTCTTCCGGGGGGCCGGATCGTGGATGTGGGCGAGACGTTCCGTCAACCCGAGTTGGCGGCCACGTTGCGGCGAATCCGGGACCGGGGACCAGAGGGCTTCTACGGGGGAGAAACGGCCGACCTGATCGTGGCGGAGATGGAGCGTGGTGGGGGGCTCATCACGCACGAGGACCTCGTAGCGTACCGCGCCGTCTGGCGCGACCCGATCGAGTTCACCTACCGGGGATACACGGTGCTTTCGATGCCGCCGTCTTCGTCCGGGGGAGCCACGATGGCCGAAATGGCCAACATCCTGGAGCTCCACGATCTGGGGGGCCTTCCCTGGCACTCGGGCGAGATGGTCCATCTGCTCACCGAGGCTTGGAAGAGATCGTACTCCGATCGGAATACGTACCTCGCTGATACCGACTTCGTTGACGTTCCTCTCGAGCGCATGACCTCGAAGGCGTATGCGACGGAGCGCGGAGCCGACATCTCCGAGAGCGCCACTCCCTCGTCGGATGTGGGGCCCGGCCTGGGGCCCCCGCAGGAGAGTGAGAACACGACGCACGTCTCGGTGGTCGACGCCCTCGGGAATGCGGTCGCGTTGACGACGACGCTCAACTCATTCTTCGGAAGCAAGGTGTTGGTGACCGGGGCGGGTTTCGTTCTCAACAACGAGATGGACGACTTCACGGCCAAGCCGGGGGTACCGAACCAGTTCGGGCTGGTCCAAGGGGCCAGCAACGCCGTGGGCCCGGGCAAGCGCATGCTCTCCGCTATGACCCCGACCGTGGTGCTCCGTCCCGACGGTGAGTTGTTTTTCGTCACGGGCTCACCGGGGGGAGCTACGATCATCACGACCGTCTTCCAGACGATCGTCAACGTCGTGGACTATGGGATGAACGTCGTTCAGGCCGTGAACGCGCCCCGCGTCCACCACCAGCATCTGCCGGACCAGCTCCGATACGAGCAAGGCGGGTTACTCCCAGAGGTCGTGTCGGATCTGGAGGCCCGGGGACACACGATGTCGGAGCGCGGCGGCACTTCCGGAGACGTAGAAGCCATCATGGTCATGCCGGACGGGACGCTCGAGGCGGCGGCCGATCCGCGTCGGGGCGGTGCCGCGGTGGGCTGGTGAGCCCGGTCCCACGCGCCCGCCGATGAACGAACTCCGAACCGTCCTCCCGTACTTCCGGCCCTACCGCGTCGGCGTCATCGTCGGCCTCGCGCTGGTCGTGGTCACCAATCTCTTCACGGTGGCCGGACCGTACCTCGTCAAGCTGTCCATCGACGGCCTGGGCGATCCGGACGTGACGATGGGCCGCATTACGGCCTACGCGCTCCTCATCGTAGCCGCAGCGGTTCTCGGAGGCGCCGCAAAGTACGGCATGCGGGAACTGCTCAACAGTCTCAGCCGACGCATCGAGTGCGACTTGCGGGACGACTTCTTTGCACACCTCCTTTCGCTGGACGCAAGCTTCTACGGCGAAACACGGACCGGCGATCTGATGGCGCGCGCCACCAACGACACGCAGGCCGTACGCATGGCCACCGGGCCAGCGATCATGTACGCGGTCAACACGCTGGTGAGCTTCCTGCTCGCTCTCGGGTTCATGGTATGGATCAGCCCCAGGCTCACGTTCTACGCGCTCATGCCGATGGTGGTCCTACCGCCGGTCGTGCTGGCGTTCTCGCGGGTGATTCACCAGCGTTTCGAGAGAATTCAGGAGCAGTTCTCCACGCTCTCGACCATGGTGCAAGAGAACCTGACGGGCATGCGCATCGTGCGCGCTTACGTGCAGGAAGAGAGTCAGGCGCAGCACTTCGACGACCTCAACCGCGAGTACATGGACCGGAACATGGGGCTGGTAAAGGTGGCGGGCCTGTTCCACCCGATCCTGGCGCTGTTTTCCGGGTCGGCGATGGTCATCGTGCTGTGGCTCGGCGGTCTCGAAGTCGTTGCCGAACGCATCACGCTCGGCGACTTCGTCGCATTCGGGATCTACGTCGCTCTGCTCATCTGGCCGCTCATCGCCCTTGGTTGGGTCGTCAATCTGTTCCAGAGAGGCGCGGCCAGCATGAGCCGCCTCAACAGGATCTTCGAGACCCAGCCGGCGGTCCGGATACCCGAGAAGCCCGTGCGCCTGGCCGAACCGCGTGGCGCCGTCGAATTCCGGGGCGTCTCCTTCCGCTATCCGGGCACGGAGCGGTTGGTCCTCGAGGACGTCTCCTTCGAGGCCCATCCGGGTCAGACCGTGGCGGTCGTGGGTCCCACCGGCTCCGGTAAGACAACGCTCGTGACGTTGATCCCCAGGATCTACGACGTCACGGGTGGGCAAGTTCTGGTCGATGGTGTGGATGTCCGCGATTTGGACCCGGGCGAGCTACGCTCGCTCATCGGCATGGTGCCCCAGGATCCATTCCTGTTCTCGACCACCATCGAGGAGAACATCGGGCTGGGCCTCGACGGCGTTGCGTCGGCCGCAGAGGATTGGACCCGGGCAGAGCGCCGGGCGCACAGCGCACCCGAGGGCCCCATCGAAGACCCCGATGAAGCCGTGATCGAAGCCGCTCGGATCGCACAGCTCGACGAGTCGATCGAGGGCTTCCCGAGAGGCTGGGAGACACTGCTCGGCGAGCGGGGAGTCAACCTTTCGGGGGGGCAGAAGCAACGCACCACGCTGGCCCGCGCCGTGGCGCGCGACCCACGCATTCTCGTTCTGGACGACGCGCTCAGCGCCGTCGACACACACACCGAGGCGGCCATTCTGGACGATCTGGTCCGAGTGATGGAGGGTCGAACTTCCTTCATCATCAGCCACCGCGTGTCCGCGGTGATGAACGCCGATCTCATTCTCGTTCTGGATGACGGCCGGATCGTGGAACGGGGCCGGCACGCCGACCTCATCGCACTCGGGGGGACCTACGCCCAGCTGTTGCACCGCCAAATGCTCGAGCAGGATATCGAGTCCACACCTGTGGGGGTGGCGGGCGACTGAGACCCGGCGGGCGACTGAACGGGCGACCACGGCACCGCGGCTGCCCGTGTGCCCTGGAACCTGTTGGAGATCGCTTGAGCACGATCCGACTCACGCACGCGCCCAGCGGTACGATTCTGGCTGAGGGCCCGAGGGGCTTCGGGGGCATCACGCCGTTCGAGGGCAATTTCTACATTCGGCGGAAGTACCTCCGCACCGACGCCCTCAGGGTAAACGGCGTGCCTGGGCTGTGCTTCTACAAGTTCCTCTATGTGTGGCTGGATTTGAAGCTGGAGGGCTGGGAGCCCTCGAGGTTCTTGGGCTGGCTCTACTGGCTACCGAACCCACTCCTGCCGTTCATCTGGTGGAGGGTGGCGCTTCCGGGGAACCACCCCGACGTGCGCGTGGAGGTGTTGGAGGGCTAGAGGGCCATCGACATCACTGGGATCCACCCTGGACTAATGGAGGGACCCTCCCGATACTCCCGCCGTGCTCCTGCCCCCTGCGAAGCCGGGATCCATGGCTAAACCCGATCCGACCGAACTCAGCCTCGATCTCTCCGCCACGGGAGAGCGCTACGTCGACCGGGAGTTGAGTTGGCTTTCGTTCAACGAACGCGTTCTCCAAGAGGCCGAGAGTGCTTCGGTGCCGTTATTCGAGCGCATCAGGTTCCTGGCGATATTCTCTTCCAATCTCGACGAGTTCTTCCGAGTCCGTGTGGCATCCCTCAGGAGCCTTCTCGAAGCGCGCCGCAAGAAGCACAAGAAGAAGGGCCTGGATCCAACGGCGCTCCTTCGAGAAATCCATGCCGTGGCCTTGGCGCAGCAAGAACGTTTCGGACGCGTGTTTCGTGAGGAGATTCTTCCCGGCTTGCACGAGGCGGGTATCGACCTGGTCGACGAGGAAACTGTCGATGAGGAGCAACGGGTGTTCATCGAAGACTACTTCGTTGAACACGTGGCCGAACACCTGGAGCCGGTGATCCTGGGGCGGGAGGATTCACCCCTATTTCTGAGAGACCACACGGCATACCTCGTGGCCGAGCTTCAGCCCGAGCCCGGCACTGAGACGGTTACGGAAGCCCCCGAGCTGGGGATCGTCGAAGTGCCCAGCCCACCCCTTCCTCGCTTCTTGTCCGTGACCGCCCCCGCGCAGCGGCGGTGCATCATCTTTCTGGACGACGTCATCCGTCTGAATCTTCATCACCGACGCGGACCTCTACCTGGATGACGAGTTCGACAAGGTGTTGAAGAGGGCGATCAAGAAGAGCCTAAAGAAGAGGGAAACGGGAGCACCGATCCGCTTTCTATACGACATGCTTACTCCACACGCCGTAATCACACGATTGACCAAGCACTTCGGACTTCGAGATAGAGACCTGATCAAGGGAGGGCGGTACCACAACCTCAACGACCTGGCCGACCTGCCCGTGGGTGAGGTTCCGGACCTGGAGTTCGCACCGATGGAGCCGCTTCCCCACCCCACTTTGGACGAGGGTGCGTCGCTCCTGGATCAGATCCGCGTGAAGGATCGCCTGCTCCACTTTCCGTACCAATCCTACGGATACGTGCTCCGCCTTCTTCAGGAAGCGGCATCCGATCCGGACGTGGATGGAATCTGGATTTCCCTGTATCGGGTTTCCAGTCAATCAGGAGTGGTGGGAGCGCTGATCGAGGCGGCTGAGAACGGCAAGAACGTGAGAGCATTCGTCGAGGTGCAGGCCCGGTTCGACGAGGAGCTCAATCTGAAATGGGCGGAGCGCATGGAGATGGCCGGCATACGCGTGATCCACGGGACGCGGGACATCAAGGTGCACGCCAAGCTGTGCCTGATCCGACGCCGGGAGGGTGACGCGAACCGACTCTACGCGTTGCTCTCCACGGGCAACTTCAATGAAAAGACGGCTCGAGTGTACTCCGACCACGGACTCATGACGGCCGACCCGCGACTCACCGAGGAGGTCCATCGCGTCTTTTGCCTCTTGTTCGGAGAGGAGGTCGACGGTGGGGAGAGGGTCGACAGTGAAGAGGAAGTCGAGTCCGACTTCGAGCACCTGTTGGTCGCCCCCCACCATCTACGAGACCGCTTCAATGCCCTCATCACGGCCGAAGCTGAGGCGGCTCGCCAGGGACGCCCATCGGGCATCACGGCCAAAATGAACAGCCTCCAGGACCGTGGCATTATCGACAAGTTGTACGAGGCGAGCGCCGCCGGTGTGCCCGTCCGGCTCATGATTCGCGGCATCTGTTGTCTGCGTCCCGGGGTCGAAGGCCTCAGTGACTCGATCGAGGCCACGAGCATCGTGGACCGGTTCCTGGAGCACTCTCGGATCTTCGCGTTCCACGCGGACGGTGCAGAGAAATTGTACCTGGCCTCCGCCGATTGGATGACCCGTAACCTGAACCGAAGAGTAGAAGTGGCCTTCCCCATTTACGACGTCGAGGTGCGCTCGGAGCTACTTCATGTCCTCGATCTCCAGTGCGCGGATAACGCGAAGGCACGGATCATCGATGAGCACCAACGGAACGCATTCGCGCAGGGGACCGAGGGAGCAACGGTGCGCAGTCAGTTTGACACGCACCGATATTTGAGAGAACTCTTGGCGGATCATCCAGGCAGTTGATTGGAGCTCGAGAGCATGGAAATCGACCAAGACGGGACCGGAGACACGGTGAAATCCGATCAAGCAGACAATGGCTCGGAGGGTGACGCCGAAGTGTCGGCGCCGGATACGGCACCTGGCTCAGTACAGGGAGCCGCCGCTGGATTGACCTCAGAGGATGCGAGTGCCACGCAGGAGGCCGCCCCGGAGCAGCCCGAGGTCGAAGCGCAGAAGAAGAAGAAGGACAAGAAGAAGGATGCAGGGCTGGGGTCGTCTCGAGGCATCGAGACCATGTTCCGGACCAGCTATCGCGTCCACCAGGACCTGGTCAGCCTGGCGGACACGAAAGCCAACATCATGATCAGCGTGAACGGGCTGATCATCTCGATCATTCTGGCCGCGGTCTCGCCCCGGATCGGTGGGCTACCCCTGCTCGTCCTCCCCACGAGCATCCTGCTCATTGGCTGTGTGATCGCGCTCGTTTATGCCGTCTTGGCGGCGCGGCCGCGCGTGAGCAACGTGCCACTGACCCTCGACGACATCGCCCGAAACGACGCCAACATCCTGTTCTTCGGAAACTTCGTGAATCTCTCCGAGGCGGAGTTCGTGGAGGGCATGCGCGACCTGATGCTGACCCAGGACCACCTCTATGTGAACATGGTGCGAGACCTCTACGGGCTCGGGCAGGTGCTCAAAACGAAGTTCCAGCTCCTGCGGATATCCTACACGGTTTTCATGTTTGCGCTGGTAATAGGCGTCGGATTGTTCGTTGTGGTGTTTGCTCTCGACGCAACCATCGCAAGCGATCTGCTGGACCCGCAGGGTGCGCTACCGATTCTTCCGTAGTGACGTCGCAAGGTCGGCGACCGCCTTTCTTGCGTCGGCTTCGCGGCGCGCGCAGGTTGACCCTGAATCATCCCTCACGGTCGTAGTGGAGAGGCGTATGCGCCTATTCGCATCGGTGGCCTTGGCTTTCTGGCTGCTCGCCCCACGGCTCAGCGCCCAAGTGGGTGGGCCTCCCCCACCCACGAGCGATTCCGTTACGGTCGTCTCCGGCCAACAATACGAAGCCGGCGGCCTATTCATGACCTTCATGGGGAGTGGGTACCGGAACCTTTGGACTACCCCTATCCGCGTGCCGGTGGCGGACCTGGCCAGATGGGGCGGCGGCGGGTTGACGCCATTCGACGTGGGTGGCGGCTTGACCACAAAGACGCTGCACCTCCGCGGAGCCGACGGCAGACGTTACGTGCTGCGATCCGTGGACAAAACCGTCGGTGCGCTGGGGGAGGACCTGCAGGGAACGCCGGTCGAGGCGATCCTGCAGGACCAGCTGTCCTCGTTTCACCCCTCGGGAGCCGTGATCACGGCAAGGCTTCTCGAAGCCGTCGATGTGCTCCATCCAGAGCCGGTGCTCGTCCAGGTGCCGGATAGCCCTCGTCTGGGAGAATACCGAGAGGAGTTCGCCGGTATGCTGGCGCTCTTCGAAGAACGTCCGGACGATCTCCCGCAGGGCGAGGCCGGCTTCGCCGGCTCTCGACGGATCGAGCAGACACCCAACCTGTTCGATGAGCTGGAGGACGACTACAGCGATCGGGTAGACCTCTACGAGCTACTCAAGGCTCGCCTGATCGACATCCTGGTGGGTGATCGTGATCGGAGTGAGAACAACTACCTGTGGGCCCGATTCGACGATGCGGACGGCGGGTACGTCTGGCGTCCCATCCCCCGCGATCGGGATCAGGCTTTCGTGCAGTTCGACGGCTTCTTGAAGAGCCTCGCCCGCCGGTACGACCCCCGCCTGGTCCGTTTCGGTTCCGATTATCCGGACATCAAGGCCCTCACTCGAAACGCTTGGGACATCGATCGTAATCTGCTGGTCGGGCTCGACCGAGGGACGTGGGATAGCACAGCGGAGGAGGTCAAGAGGGCGATTACGGACGCCGTCATCGCCGATGCAGTATCGCGCATGCCTCGAGAACATTACGCACTCATCGGACCCGACCTCGAGGCGAACCTGAGAAACCGACGTGACCACCTGGAGGAGGCGTCCCAGGAACTCTACGAGATCGTCTTCGGGTGGTCGGATATTCACGGCACCGACGAGGACGAAGTGGCTACGATAGACCGTCTCGGAGATGGCGGTGTTCGAGTCGTACTGCAGGAACGCGGGCCGAACGGAGATCCCCAGGGCTCGCCCCATTTCGATCGCACATTCACCCCCGACGAGACGCATGAGATCCGTATCTACCTTCACGGCGGAGACGACCTGGGCCGAATCCGTGGCGACGCCGACTCATCGATCGAGATCTATCTGATCGGTGGCGGGGGTCGGGACGAATTCGTCAGTTCCTCCCGGGGAGGGGCACGCGTCTTCGACGGCGGCTCCGCAACCACCACGACCGGCTCCGGAATACGGTTCGACAATCGCCCGGCGCCGCGGCCTTGGTCCTGGCGGGGCGAATCCCTTCGCGTAGTGGACTGGGGCTCGCAGACGAGCCCCGAAGTCAGGATGGGCTACGACGGAGACCGTGGCTTGATGCTTCATGCCGGCGTCAAGAAGACCCGCTATGGCTTTCTCACGGACCCTTACAGCTCACGCACCCAGACGATGTTCGGATGGGCCTTCGGCCGATCGGAGCCGTTCGTGGACGCTCGGCAATACGTCCAGGGGCTGTTTGGTGGTGGGGCTGATCTGAGCCTCAGGGGTCGGTACTCGGGGGTGGAAATCGTCGACTTCTATGGGTTCGGCAACGAGACCCTGCAGGATGAACCCAAGACCTTCTACGAGGTCGATCAGGGACAGTTCGTGGTGAGCGCATCGTTGGGCTTCGGTGACGGCGAGAGAACGGAGTGGGCCCTCGGTCCCGTCTTCAAACGGACCGCATCAGATACGACCGTCACCGGCAACTTCGTCGCCGAGCGACGGCCCTACGGGTCCGGGACGTTCTTGCAGCTCGGCGTCCAGTCTACTCTCGATCTGGACGGGCGCGACCACCGCACCTGGCCCACCAGCGGCTACCACGTGACGGCCGAGACAGCGTATTACCCCCAAATCCTCGATCTGGAAGACGGAATCGTTGAGGCGAGCGGGGAGATCGCAACCTACATGTCTCCCAGTGGGGGGAACCCCACGTTGGCGACCCGAGTCGGGGGAAAGCACGTGTGGGGCACGTTCCCCTACTATGAGGCCGCACTCCTCGGAGGGGCCGAGAATGTGCGTGGACTTCGTGAACAGCGCTTCGCCGGACGCTCTTCCCTGTATGGAAGCGCCGAGTTGAGAGCCAAGCTGGGGAGCTTCTTCTTCCTTTTCCCGGCCGAGTTCGGTGTACTCGGGTTCGGCGATTTGGGCCGCGTGTTCCAGGACGACCTACCGTCGGACAAATGGCACAAGTCCTACGGCGGAGGAATCTGGATCGCACCTGTGACTCGGGCTTCGACTCTTCACGTTTCGTTGGCCAGGAACAGGCGCCGCACGGCCCTGTACTTTGGGCTCGGC
>JBDHFN010000042.1:0-25821 GCA_039590375.1 Gemmatimonadota bacterium | reverse complement strand
GACGCTCTCGCCTGAGCACCGTCCAGCCGGGCACGATGAAGAACAGGAGTGACGACACGGCCCACGTGAGCCTGAACGGAGCCCCGGTCACGTTCACCACCAACCATGCCGCGAGCCACCCGGCGAGCAGAGCCAGCGCCATCGCGACACCGAGGATCACCCATTCCAGGACGTTCAACCGGCGGATAGCGGTCTCCATCATCCGCCTCGTCTCGGCATGTGCCCCGCCGCTCGTCATTGGAGATCCTCCAGCGGAACCTCTCGCTCCGTGCCGGAGGCCATGTCCCGCAGCACCGCACACCCTCGACCCACCTCATCGGGTCCCAGCACAATCACTTCGCGGGCGCCGGCGTTGCCCGCCGCAGTGAATTGCTTCCGAACCGGCTGCTCATGAAACGAGTACTGCACGCCGGCTCCCCGATCACGCTGGGCGTGGGCGATGCCCTGGGCGAGCCCACGATGCTCCTCTCCGATGATCACGATGTAGTAGTCCACCTCCGGCGTCACCGGCGGCGCCAGATCCCGTTCACGCAGAAGTTCACCGAGCACGACGTCGCCCATGCCGAAGCCCACTGCGGGAAGGGAATCTCCCCCGACCAACTCGAGCAGACGATCATATCGCCCTCCCCCGCAGATCGCCCGTGACTCTCCCGTTCGATCAAAAATCTCGAACACGATTCCGGTGTAGTATGCCAACCCGCGGACAATGCGAAGGTCGAACTCTACGAAGGGTCCCAGCCCCATGGCCTCCAGGGACCCGAAGTACTCCTCCATACGCTCCAACTCGGCCCCGACCGCTTCGAGATGGCCAAACTCCTTCTTGACGCGGTCCATACCGCCCTCGTTGAGCAACTCGAACGCCGACCGGGCACGGGCTTCGTCCAGCCCGGCCTCCGCCTGAAGGCGCTCGAGGGAGTGGTCCTCAGGCGCCCGCTCGATCTTGTCGATGACCGCGAAGGCCGCCGGCAGCCGCTCCTCCTCGACGCCGATCGCCGACAAGACCTCAGCCAGAAGCCGCCGATCCGAGACCCGAGCGAGCACGATGTCGTGATCGAGCCCTAGCTCACGGAGTCCATCGAGGGCCACCGCGATCACCTCGACGTCTGCCCCGATGCCCTCCTCGCCGACCACATCCACGTTCCACTGAAAGTGTTCCCGCAGCCGCCCCTTCTGCTGGCGCTCGTAGCGAAACAGCTGCGGGACCGAAAACCATCGAATCGGCTTCGCCATGGACCGGTGACGGTCGCCGAGAATTCTGGCCAGGGAGGGTGTCATTTCGGGCCTCAGGGCCACGTCACGATCACCCTTGTCCTGGAAATGATAGAGTTGGCCAACGATCTCCTCGCCACTTTTTTCCACATACAGATCGAGGGGCTCGAGGGGTGGACCATCATACTCCTGGAATCCATAGCGGACCGAGACGCGTCGCCAGGCACCCAAAATATGTTCTCGGAACGCCAGCTCCTCGGGAGGGAAATCCCGAAATCCCGGAAGCCGGGCGAAGGTCTGCTTGGACATGCGGGCGAATCTAAACCCACGGTGGGGAAAGTACAGTGGACGGGGATTCTCCGGGACACCGTACTGGCTCTGCGAAGCCCCTAAGAATGCTCCAGTCCGAGGCTCCTCAGCGCGTCCCCTACGGTGTGGGCCGAGCCGGTCACGACGATTGTGCCGGAGCCCGCGAGTGCCCGGGCCCGATCGAGGGCGTCGTCGAAGTCGCCATGAATCTCCGCGATCCCCGACCCTGTTTCACTCAGCGCCACCTCGGGGTCCCATCTCCGCTCCGCCGGCGCGGAGGGCGCTTGCGTGAGAACCGCGTGGTCCGCTCTCTCGAAGAGGGGCGGAAGCATTTCTCGCCAGTCCTTGTCGCCGAGCACGGCGGTGAGAATCACGACGGGACGCTGAAGCTCCAACCGCCCCAGCACCGAGCCGAGCGCGGCGGCACCGGCCGTGTTGTGGGCGATGTCGAACACCCACGTCGTTCCCTCGAGATGCTCCAGCTGGACGCGGCCGGGCCAGTGCACCGTCGACATCCCCTCCTCGAGCGCAACGCGATCGGGCCGAAAACGCGGCGGCATCCGCTCCAGCAGCGCCACGGCCAACGCCCCGTTCACGGCCTGGTGCTCACCGAGCAGCGGCGTCTGGACACGGAGTCCGCCCCACTCTGCCGTCGATACATCGAAGGCTGTGTGATCCTCTCCCACGTCGACCGACATCCTTTCGACATCGGACGGAACGTGAATGAACGGGGCCCCGAGGGAGTCGCACGTGGCCGACAGCACGGCCCGGATACGGTCGTCCGGCTCAGCGGTGACCAGAGGGACGCCCCTCTTGATGATGCCGGCCTTCTCCAAGGCGATCTCGCTCAGGGTCGAGCCGAGATAATCACAGTGATCCAGGTCCACGTTGGTGACCGCGGTAAGGAACGGAGTCACCACATTGGTGGCATCGAGTCGGCCACCCAACCCGACCTCGATGACGGACACTTCGACCCCCCTTCTCTGGAACAGATGAAAAGCGAGGGCGGTCGTGGCCTCGAAGAACGTCAGGGAATGACGTCTGATTTCCGGATCGAGTTCCCGAGCCAGAGCGCGGAGCTCATCGTCACCGACCTGATGTCCGCCGATCTGAAACCGTTCCCGGAAGGCGCAGAGGTGGGGTGAGGTGTAGAGCCCGGCCCTGTGACCCGCCCGGTTCAGCACGGACGCGACGGTCGAGGCTACAGATCCCTTCCCGTTGGTCCCCCCAACGTGCACACAGGGAATGCCGACGTGGGGATCGCCCGTGTCGCGAAGAAAGGCTTCCATGCGGTCCAGGCCCCACACGATTCCGTGCGATATGTGGGGGAAGAGCTCATCGAGCAGCGGGTCCCCGAACTCCTTGGTCAGTGGATGCGTCGAGGGGACGGACGAGGGCCCAGAAGCGTGATCGGAGAGCGGCGTCGGTCCAGGGGTCCAGTCGGGACCCACCATCAGGCGATCATGTGGCGGAGAAGCACTCCAAGAGTCGTCTTCAGTTCTCTCCGATCCACCACTCGATCGATCATTCCGTGCTGGAGCAGGAACTCCGAGCGCTGGAAGCCGTCGGGTAGCTCCTGGCCAATCGTCTCGGCGATGACGCGTGGCCCCGCAAAGCCGATGAGGGCGCCGGGCTCCGCAAGGTTGACGTCTCCCAACATGGCGTGGGAGGCCGTGACTCCCCCCGTCGTCGGATCTGTGATGACCGAGATGAACGGCAAGCCCGCCTCATGCAACCGGGCGAGCGAGGTGGACGTCTTGGCCATCTGCATCAGCGAGTAGATGCCCTCCTGCATGCGCGCGCCGCCGGAGGCACTCACGACGCACAGCGGCTCCTTCCGCTTCAGCGCGGTCCGAGCGGCGCGGGCGATCTTCTCCCCGACGGCGGAGCCCATCGACCCACCGACGAAGCGAAAGTCCATCACCGCGAGGGTCAAGCCGACTCCCTCGAGCGTTCCGGTGCCCGAGAGGACCGCACTCTTCGCGCCCACCTTCGCCTCGGCCGCCTTGAGGCGCACCTTGTATGGCTTGAGATCCTGAAACCCGAGGGGATCCTCGCTGTGCAGACCCTCGTCCATTTCCTCGAAGGACCCCTCGTCGAGCAGAATCTCCACGTACCGCTCTGAGGAGAGCCGAAGATGGTACCCGCAGCTGGGGCACACCTGGAGATTCTGCGCCAGCTTCTCAGCGTACAAGATCTCGCCGCAGCCCTGGCACTTGTCGAAGACATCGGGCGGCAGGTCTCGCCGATCTTGCGCCTTGAGAGGCTGTTTGTCTTTACGAAACCAAGCCATCTATTCCTCGCCGGCGAGCCTCGCCGCGACAGCCACGGCGACCCAGGACATCAGGAGGAAAGTCCCGCCGTAACTGACGAAAGGAAGGGGAATGCCCGTGACCGGGACCATGCCGACTGTCATGCCGGTATTGACGAAGATGTGTACGAGCCAGGCTCCGAAGATACCGAAGATCACGAGGCCCGCAAACGGATCCGGTTCTCCCTCGGCCATCTTCACGAGCCGATACAGGATAAACGCAAACACCAACAGGGTGAGGACCGTTCCCAAGTACCCCAACTCCTCTCCGATGACGGAAAAAATGAAGTCGGTGTGCTGCTCCGGAAGGAAGTCGAAGCGCTTCTGGGTCCCCGCCGTAAATCCCTTTCCGGTCGGTCCGCCGCTGCCAATAGCCACCATCGACTGCACGACGTGGTAGCCGGCCCCGCGCGGATCGACGCTCGGGTCGAGAAACACCAGAATGCGATTTTGCTGATACTCCGCCAACGAATTCCAGAGCGGAGTGGAGATGGTGCCCGCCACCAGGTTCGCGAGAACGACGGAGAGCGACTCCACCAGGAAGAGACGGTACCGATAGAGATACAGGGCCCCGATCAGAATCACGAAGAAGGCGGCCCAGATTCGAGTGTCGAAGCTGAGCACCAGGCCGATGCCCGGGGTCAGAAGCAGCGCCATCAAACCGAGCGGCGTCCCGGCCCAATACAGGGTCGCGAAGAGAATCCCCACGAAGGCCAGGGCCGTGCCGAGATCGGGCTGCAGGATGACGAGCACGAGCGGTACCCCCACGATGGCGGCGGGAGGCACGAGAGCCCGGAGCGTGGTGGGGTCCTCAGGACGAGTCCCCAGGTACCTCGCCAGAGCGAGGATCGTCGCGAGCTTGGCGAATTCGGAGGGCTGAAAACGAATGAAGCCGAGATCGAGGAAGCTCCTCACCCCCGTGGCCGTCCCGGACCCGGTTCCCACCATGAGCGTGATCACGAGCAGCAGTACACTGACGACGTAGGCGGGCACCGCAATCCACTCGAACCAACGGGGACCGATCTGGCGAACGACGGTGAACGTGACCAGCGCCATGGCCGCCCATTGAGCCTGGCGGATCCAGGCGCCCTCTGTGACCGGACTCGGAATGTTCAGGACGCCTGCCGAATAGATCATGGCGACGCCGAAGCCGGTCATCAGGAGCACAGCGAGAAACAGAGCCGGATCGCCCACCCAGCGCTGAAAGAGATTACCGATCATTGAAGGACGGTCCGCCTCGACGGGTCACCGAGCCCAGGGAGCGGGCCGCCCCGTATTGTAGTGCTCCCCGAGGGTCTGGATGGTGTCGATGGGAATCCCATACTTGCGGCGTAGGTAGAAGTCCGCCGTCTTCGCCATGAGCGGCGCCGCTATGCTCGATCCGCTTTCTCCGAACTCCACGATCGCCACGACGACGATTTCCGGCTCACCGTCCCAGGGGCCAGCCATGCCGGCAAACCAGGCGTGAGCGCGTACCGTGTCCTGTGCGTTCTGACTGGTTCCGGTCTTACCGAGAACCTCCCAGTGTTCGAGCGCCGTCCCGAAGTACGCCGTCCCCCCGGGAGATGTGACCCCCCGCAAGCCCTCCCGAAGCACCTCGATGCTCTCCGTCGACACGTTGAGGCGCCAACCCTCCGTCGGGTCGGGATCCTCGATCAGGTGGGGAGTCGGTGCCGAACCATCCCTGGCCAGCGCGAGGTAGAACTGTGCCATCTTGAGCGGTGTCTGAGAGTTGGGGCCCTGTCCGATGGCCAGACTCAGAACCTCACCCTCCAGCGGATCGTACCCGAACGCACGCTGCCAGAAGTCGCGGCCCTCAGGGAAAATGCCGCTGCTCTCCTCCGGCAAGTCGATGCCGCACTGCTCGGCGAAGCCGATCCGGGTACCCTCCTCGAGCATCGCGTCCAGTCCGACCTTGAGGCCGAGTTGATAGAAGTAGACGTTGCACGAGTTGGCTATGGCTCCAGCCAGATCCAGATAGCCGTGACCCTCGGGTAGCCAACACCTGCGATAAAGGCCTCCATAGGTCATTCCCCCGGTGCACGGGATCGGCATTTCTTCGTGGGGACCCACCACGCCCCGATCCAGGGCGATGGCCGCGGCCGCCAGTTTCCAGGTAGAGCCGGGCGGGTAAAGTCCCATCACGGCCCGGTTGAACAGCGGCTTCCGTGGATCCGATTCGAGAACGGCCCATTCCGCCGGGCTCAACCCGCTCACGAATGCGTTCGGATCGAAGGTGGGTGCCGAGTACAACGCGAGCACACCACCGTCCGCCGGGTCCAGAGCGACCACTACCCCGGCCAGCGAGTCCGGGAAGATCCTGTGGATCCACTCCATCAGCTCCAGGTCGAGCGTGAGCCGAATGTCGCCGCCGGGCTCACCGGGATCCTCGTCGATTCCCTGGAGCGACCCCACGATGCGGCCCGAGGCATCGACCTCGAGATATCGCACGCCCCTGCGCCCCTGGAGTCGCTCCTCATACTGGCGCTCGACTCCCACCTTCCCGATGAGGAGGCCTGGCTCGTACTCCGAAAATCGAGGCTCGCCGAGTTCTTCAGCCGTGATCTCGTTGACGTAGCCCATGACATGGGACACGGCGTCTCCCGCCATGTAACGCCGCTTCGGCCTCATCTCGATGACAATCCCCGGGAAGTCTTCGCGTCTCTCCTCGAGGACGGAGACCGCCTCGAAATCCGCGTCGATGTCGACGACGAGCGGCTCCCAGCGCCGATACCGCCCCATCAACTCTTCGATCCCTTCGTCCGAAAGCCCGAGATGCGGTCTCAGCCGCTCCAGAGTCTGCCGGGTGGATTGAGGGGATTCTCGCAGGACGTAGATGACGTATCCGGGAACGTTGTCGGCGATCACCTGATCGTTGCGATCGAAAATCGTTCCGCGAGGAGCGGCAACCGGAAGGGGTCGAAGCCGATTCGACTCCGACTGGAGCATGTAGTCGTTCGAGCGCAGCATCTGGACCCGGAAAAACTGGAGCGCCAACGCCCCGAGGACGATCGCAACGATCCCGAGCGCTCCCGTCGCCCGCCGTCGTCTGTTGTGCGGATGTACCACCCTCATCGGATCGTCTCCCAGCCCAGGCCACTGACCGCGATCACAGCCAACCCGACCACACCCGCGTACGCGGCCGAGATCGGGGATTGAATGAGCATCGTATCAACAAAGGATTCTCTCAAGTCCTGCCCTACCGCAACCCAGTGCAGGAAATCCCTCATCCATTTACCGAGCACCAAGTACGATGTCAGGAAGAGGAGGGAGTCTCCCACGAACAGATCCCTCGTGCGCGCGCCGCCCATGCCCACCAGGGTCATGGCGAACGTATTCGCGCCGAACGCCAGGACGGAGAAGGCATCGTCGAGAACCCCCAAAAAGAAGCCGAGCGCGGCACCCTGCCCGATGTGTACCTCCCTCGCCGCTAGGAGGAGGGCCACTACCAGGAGATCCGGCGCGCTCTCACCGAGCCCCAGGCTGACGTGGAGGCCGAAATGCAAAAGAATCAAGAACCCCACTACACCCCAGACGCGCAGTGGCGGTCTCACCGACTCGTTGGGGCTTCCGTGTCGCGTGTGCCCGCAGCACCCTCATCGGGCGCCGGCGCCCGGCCCGGAAGCGTGGGGCCGCCCTCCAACCAGGCGCTCACATCCCGGGGCTCCCCATCGTCCGGCACCAGCACGTTCGCGTGTGTGGCTTCCCCGGGCGACACGAAGGGCTGCAACCAGTACGATCTTTGCCAACCCTCCTCCGCGGCCGACTCCTCGATCACCACGCCGATCGGAATCCCGCGCGGATAGACACCCCCCAGGCCACTCGTGACCAGGGACACCCCCGGCCCCAATTCCTGGCGGAAGGGGACCCCGTTCAGAAGCAGTCGATCGGCCTCACGAAAACGCCCCGGAGTCGCCCGGGCTATCCCGTAGACGGCCCCGTCCACCGTCATCGCGCTCACGGCAAACTGAGGGTGCGTCCAGTCCATGGCGGTCGCGCTGTTGGCCTGAGCCTCGCGGACCACACCGAGGAGACCCCGGCCCATGATCACGGGAGAGTCCCTCGTGACCCCACTACGGGTTCCCACGTCGAGCATGAACATACTCTCCGAACCCGGGGTGCCGGACCTGATGACACTCGCGGCCACATACTGGGCCGGATTGCGGTTCGACAGCGTGAGGAGGCGCCGTAGCCTGTCATTCTCTTCGGCCAGCGTGTTGCTGTTCGCGATCACGACCTCGAGTGAGTCCAACTGCCGCTGAAGATCCTCGGTGTCTTCCGCGTGGATGCTCCTGCGGACCAGACCCTCCTGGGCGAGGATGAACGGGCGAAGCAAGCTGCCACGCAGAAGAGAAGCCACTTCATCCTGAGAAGAATCAGGGAGGTAGAGGGTGACCACAGAAAGCACGAAGAAGCCGAGGGAGATCAAGCCGCTTCGGGCCCTTCCCGATCCGTTGTGATTGCTCTTGTAGTTGGGCATCGTCCCAAGGCCCTACGTGCTCAGCACCGTACGATACTTTTGGAGGTCATCGAGAATTCGACCGACGCCCCGCACCACGCAACTGAGGGGCTCCTCGTCCACATGGATCGGCAGGTTCGTCTCATGTTGAAGAAGCCGATCCATGCCGCGGATGAGGGCGCCACCGCCGGTCATCACGATACCACGATCCACGATGTCACTGGAGAGCTCCGGCGGCGTGATTTCCAAAGCGCGCCGGACTGCTTCGACGACGGACTGGATCGGTTCCTGAATGCACTCCCGAATTTCCTGTGAATGAACGTGCACGGTCTTGGGAATCCCGCTCACCAGGTCCCGGCCCTTCACGTCCATTTCCCGCTCCTCCCCCACTTCGAAGGCGGAGCCGATCTGAATCTTGATGGCCTCCGCCGTCGGTTCCCCGATCAGGAGGTTGTAGTTCTTGCGAAGGAAGGTCACGATGGCGGAATCGAACTCGTCGCCACCCACACGGATCGACGTGTTGGATACGATACCGGCGAGGGCGATGACCGCGATCTCGGTGGTTCCACCGCCAATGTCGATCACCATGTTGCCGGTCGGAGTCTCGACGGGAAGACCCACACCGATGGCGGCAGCCATCGGCTCCGCGACCATGTAGACCGCCTTGGCGCCGGCGGACATGGCGCTGGAGCGGACCGCACGCCGCTCCAACTCCGTGATCCCCGAGGGGACCCCGACCACGACCCGAGGCTTGATACGGAAGACCCTCTTCGCCGTAACCTGCTTGAGAAAGTGGCGCAGCATCATCTCGGTGATATCGACGTCGGCGATAACACCATCCTTGAGCGGCCGCACCGCTTCGATCGCCTCTGGCGTGCGTCCCAGCATGCGCTTGGCCTCGAGGCCGATCGCCGTGATGCGACCCGTTCCCTTCTCGACGGCAACCACCGAGGGCTCGTTGAGGACGATCCCTTCGCCCTTCACGTACACCAGGGTATTGGCTGTCCCAAGGTCCACCGCGATGTCATTTACCGGGATCAGCCGGCCCGATTCCAACCACTGGGCGAAGTTCAAGATTCTCGAGAATCCTTAGGGTGGCCGCTACATACAGAAATCATACCGCTATGCCTCAAGATGCCTAGAAGAGAATTTACGTCAAGTAATTGTGAAAGCGTCAGTTGCGCGGTCCGCGCCATATGTTCACTCGATTCCGGTGCTCCCGAAGCCATCTTCACCTCGTGCTGTGGCGCCCAATTCCGGGGCCTCGACTACCTCCGGCGCAGAAAAGCGTTGGAAAACCAACTGCGCGATCCGGTCGCCTCGGGAGAAAGCGACGGGCTTGGTCCCGCCGTTCTGCAGGATGATTCTGAGCTCGCCCCGATAGTCCGGATCGATGGTCCCGGGACTGTTGGGGAGCGTGACGCCATGGCGTAGCGCGAGGCCGGACCTGGGCCGGACCTGACACTCCATCCCCTCGGGGAGTTCCATCTCGAGACCGGTGGCGACCAAGCGAATCTCCTGGGGAGCGAGCACGAAGTCGTCTTCCGCCGACCGGACATCGTATCCGGCGGCATGAGGTGTGGCGCGGGATGGCAGCGGTAGGTCCGGATTCGCCGGAAGTCGCTTGAAGCGGACGACGTCGCTCAACGAATTCTCAACCCATCAGGCCTGGGCCGGAGGCGCCAGGAGGCCCTGCACCTCAGCATGGTCGAGGCCGAAGGCTTCGGCGACGCCCGGATAGGTGACGTGTCCATCCACGATGTTCACCCCCAGCGCGAGTGCCGGGTCGCGCAAGCAGGCGGCCCGCCAACCCAGGTCCGCCAACGTCAGCGCATAAGGCAACGTCGCGTTGGTAAGGGCGAGCGTGCTGGTCCTCGGTACTCCGCCGGGCATGTTGGTGACGCCGTAGTGGATCACGTCCTGCACCACGTAGATGGGGTCGCCGTGCGTCGTGGGTCGGGTCGTCTCCACGCATCCACCCTGATCCACGGCCACGTCCACGATCACGGAACCTCGTTTCATCGTCTTGAGATCGCCCTCCAGAATCAAGCTCGGAGCCTTCGCACCGTGCACGAGGACGGCCCCGATCACGAGGTCGGCGTCGCGGATGTGTTTGCGGATCTCGTACCGCGTCGAGTAGAGCAGATTGACGTTGGCCGGCATGATTCCCTCCAGATGCCGAAGGCGCTGGAGAGATACGTCGAGGATCACCACCGTCGCGCCCAAACCAGCGGCGATCATGGCAGCGTTCATCCCGACCACCCCCCCACCCAAGACCACGACCTTCCCAGGGAGCACTCCGGGGACCCCTCCGAGCAAGACGCCTCTTCCACCGGCATGCCGTTCGAGGTATTTCGCGCCCTCCTGGACGGCCATCCGACCGGCGACTTCGCTCATGGGGGTCAGCAGCGGAAGCTCACCGTCGTGCAACTCCACCGTCTCGTAGGCGACGGCCGCGGCCCCCGAGGCGAGCAGTGCCTGGGTCAGCTCCAGTGATGACGCGAGGTGGAAATACGTGAAGAGAACCTGGCCCTCCCGAATCTTCGGCCACTCGGCCTCGACGGGCTCCTTCACCTTCATGACCATCTCCGCCCGGGCCCAGATGTCATCGGCCGAATCCAGGATTTCCGCACCCGCCGCGGCATAGAAGTCGTCCGTGAACCCACTGCCCAGTCCGGCGGTGGCCTCGATCAGCACCTGATGTCCCGCCGACGTCAGCGCCTCGGTACCGGCGGGCGTGAGGGCGACCCGATACTCATCCGGCTTGATCTCTTTCGTGACTCCGATCACCATGTCACGATGGTCCCATGGTCAGGATGAACTGGTCCTCGGGGTTGTAGAATCGCTGGCAGGCTGCGCGCACTTCGTCCTGGGTCACCGCGTCGATCCGGGCGAGAGACTCATCCAGGGACCGATGGGGTTCTCCGCGCAACGTAAAGCCCACCAGGCGGAGCAGCCTCGCCCCCGTCGACTCCATCGCCAGGATCGAGCGACCCTTCGCGTGGCTCTTGGCCTGTTCGAGTTCCTCATCCGTGATCCCGTTCTCCCACAACTTGGCGTACTCCTCCAAGATCGCCCCCAACGCCTTTGCGGAGGCCTCCGGCCTGGTCCCTACGTACACACCCGCCACTCCGGCTTTACTGTAGAAGGCCTGAAACGAGTATACGGCGTACGCCAGGGCCAGTTCCTCGCGAATCCGCTGGAACAGCCGCGAGCTCATGCCGCCCCCGAAGGCTCCGGCGATCAAGATGAGTGCGTTCCGACTCGGATCGCCATACGACGGCGTCGAATTACCGATCACGACGTGGGACTGCGCAGATTCTCTGGCCAGCGAAGCCCGACCCGAGTCGGTTCCGGTCGGCTGCGCGATCGCAGGTGAAGCACTTCCCGGATTCACTTCACCAAAAAGTTCGGCAAACCGGCTGACCACCTCTTCGTGTTCGATGTTTCCCACGCATCCCAGGACGATGTTGCTTCCTCGGTAACGCTCGGCGTGGAGCGAGCGAAGGTCGTCGATGTGGAACGCTCGGACGGTCTCCCGGCTGCCCAGGATCGGCCGGCCATAGGTATGGCCCTGCCAGAGCTTTTCGCCATGGAGATCGAAGATCAGGTCGTCGAGTGTGTCCTCGACCCCAGCGATTTCCTCGATCACGACGTCCTTCTCGAGTTCCAGGTCAGCGGGATCCAGGCGCGGATTGAGAACCAGGTCCGCAAGAACATCGAGCGCCACGGGCAGATGCTCATCGAGCACATGGGCTTGATAGCTCGTGTACTCACGAGTCGTGTAGGCATCGAGGCTCCCCCCGAGCGACTCCAAAGAGAGCGCGATTTCATGGGCGCTGCGCTTGTCCGTGCCCTTGAACACCAGGTGCTCCATCAGATGGCTCACGCCAGCCAACTCGGGCGCTTCATGGGCGGAACCCTGCACGACCCAGACACCCGTCGCGACCGATCGTACGTCGGGCCTTCGCTCCGTTACGACACGAATGCCGTTGTCGAGCAATGCTTCACGCATTTCGTCAGCGCCCCGGAAGTTCGTAGAAAAGAAGTTCGTAGAAGAAAGGAGGGCACGGGCTTGCCACCCGCACCCCCCCGATGAGTCACTATGTCCTTCTGGGTTCAGCCCTGGGCCTGCTCGGACTGCTCCTCTCCGGAGCTCGCGTCGTCGCCGCTACCTCCAGCGGCGTCCTCCGCGAGCGCGGCCTTGCGGGAGAGGCGGAGACGGCCCTTTTCATCGATCGAGAGAAGCTTCACTCGGGTGATGTCGCCCTTGTTCAGCACGTCCTCGGTCTTTTCCACCCGGCCATCGGCCAGCTCGGAGATGTGGCACAGCCCCTCGACGCCAGGAACGATCTCGATGAAGGCGCCAAACGACGTCGTGTTCTTGACCGGGCCCTCGTAGATCCTGCCGATTTCGGGCTCCTGAACGATGGCCTCGACCATCTCACGAGCGCGCGCTCCGGCCTCGCCGGATACGGCCGCGATCTTGACCAAGCCCGAGTCGTCGATATCGATCTTCGCGCCGGACTCCTCCTGAATGGCACGGATCGTCTTGCCCTTTGGACCGATGATGTCCCCGATCTTGGAGGGATTGATCTGAATGCTCACGATCCGTGGGGCGTACTGCGACAGATCGCTCCTCGGCTCCGAGAGCGCCTGATCCATGTGATCGAGGATGTGCATCCGACCCCGGTGCGCCCTCTCGAACGCGGTCTTCAGGATGTCGTGCGTCAGCCCCTCGATCTTGATGTCCATCTGAATGGACGTCACGCCCTCTCGCGTCCCCGCGATCTTGAAGTCCATGTCGCCGAGAGCATCCTCGAGTCCGAGGATGTCGGTCAGGACCGCGACTTCGTCGCCCTCCTTGATCAGCCCCATGGCGACTCCGGCACACGCCGACTTCATCGGCACACCCGCGTCCATGAGCGCGAGCGACGCGCCACAAACCGAAGCCATCGACGACGAACCATTCGATTCCAGGATGTCCGAAACGATCCGGATCGTATACGGGAAGTCGTCGTAGGCCGGAAGAAGCGGGCGGATGGCCCGCTCAGCCAGGGCCCCGTGCCCTTGCTCACGCCGCGAGGTGCCCCGGTACGGGCGCGCCTCACCCACCGAGAACGGCGGAAAGTTGTAGTGGAGCATGAACGACTTGGTGACCTCTTCGGCACTGTCGATCGTGTCGATCCGCTGCTCGTCGCGAGACGTACCGAGGGTCGTGGCGACCAATGCCTGCGTCTGGCCGCGCGTGAAGAGGGACGAGCCATGCGTCCGGGGCAGCACGCCCACCTCCGACGTGATCGCCCGTACCTCATCGAGGCCGCGACCGTCGGCCCGCTCACCCTGGTCCAGAATGCGCCGCCGCATGGAACTCTTCTCGATCGAGCGAAGGATGTCCTTGACGGATTTGGAATGATCGCTGTACGCGTCATCCTCCGCGATCAAGCGGCTGATGACGTCCTCGGCCACCGCGGCCATCGCCTGGTTGCGCTCGGCCTTGTCCGAAAGGGTCAGCGCCTCTTGGATTCGGCTCTCGGCCATCTCGGTCACCTTGGCGGCAAGGTCCTGATCCGGCTCGATGGGCGACCATTCCATGTCGGGGACGGTGTGGCCCTCCAGCAGTTCACGCTGGATGCCGATGAGCTCCTTGATGCCCTCCTGAGCCGTTTCCAGCCCCTCGAGGATCTCGGCCTCGGGAACCTCCACCGCGCCGCCCTCCACCATCAGAAGGGCGTCCTCGGTACCCGCGACGAGGATGTCGACGTCGGAATATTCGAGCTGCTGAAACGTGGGGTTGAGTACCCACGTTCCCTTGATCCGTCCGATGCGTACGGTAGCCACCAATGTGTGGAACGGGATCTTGGACATATTCAGCGCGACCGAGGCGCCGATCATGGCCAGGGTGTCGGCCGCGTTTTCCTGATCGGTGCTGAGCACGAAGCAGGCGACCTGCGTCTCGTGCTGGAATCCCGTGGGAAAGAGTGGCCGGATCGGCCGATCTGTCAGGCGGGCCGAGAGAATCGCGTTCTCGCTCGGCCGGCCCTCCCGCTTGAAGAAGCCACCGGGAATCTTCCCGGCCGCATAGCTCTTCTCCTGGAATTCGATGGTAAGGGGGAAAAACGGTAGGTGGCTTGGGCTGTCTTGCACCGTCGCGGCACAAAGCACAACCGTGTCGCCATACTGGACCAGGCAGGACCCGTGGGCGAGCCTGGCCATGCGCCCGAACTCGAGGCTCAAAGTGCGCCCCGCGAACTGGCGTTCGATTCTTGTGATCATGTTCTCTTTTCTCTGCTGTCAGGCGGACGGGAACACCCCGTCACGCACTAATTATCCCATCGGGGCATTCCCGACCGGGTTCTGCCAGCAAGGGTCCGAAGAGAGATCGACCGCCGCAACGGGGGGCACGGAGTGCCCGGCCGGATGCAGCCATTTGGTTGGGCCGATTCTCCTGGCTCCTGCTGTCCAAATCGAGAGTGGCGGTCAATCTGCGAGCGCCGCTCCCAGTGCGACTCCGTCTAGTGCCGGAGTCCCAGCTCCGTGATGATTTCACGGTATCGCTCGACGTCCGTACGCTTCAGGTATTCCAGAAGGCGTCGACGGCGACCCACCATTTTGAGAAGGCCGCGGCGGCTGTGGTGATCCTTCTTGTGCGCATCGAAGTGCGACCGGAGGTCGTCGATTCGCGCTGTGAGGATCGCAACCTGGACGGGAGCGCTCCCGACGTCGCCGTCGTGGAGCTGGTGCTTCTTGATGATTTCTTCTCGACTGATCGTCACTTGTTCTTTGCCTCCGCAGGAGTCTGCGCTACAAGGGAAGCCCACACTGCTTTGAATGAATTACGGCTTAAGCTAGCGTCAGGCGGGTAGAGCAACAACGGCTCGGGGCTCAACTGGCCTGAATTACGATCCATCCGTACCGAGTACCTCACGAGCCTGTTCGACATCTTGCTTCATCTGCTCTACGAGCGCTTCGCTCGTCTCGAAGGGCCGGATCTCCCTCAGGTACTTCACAAAGTCCACCCGGACCTCTTCCCCGTAGATGTCGTCCTCGAAACCCAGGAGGTGCAGCTCGATGGTCGGCGGAGACCCGCGAAATGTCGGTCGGGGCCCGATGTGAAGCGCGCCGTCGAACGTGCCTGAACGGACTGTCCCTCGCACGGCATAGATGCCGGGCGGAGGGATGAGCTTACCACCCTCGCCCGCTCCCCGCACTTCTAGATTCGCCGTGGGAAAGCCCAGCGTTCGGCCCCGTTGGTCACCACGCACCACCAAGCCACGGATTGAGTACGGCCGGCCCAAACCCAAACGCGCGGTCTCCACGTCCCCCTCAAGGAGGGCCGTACGAATCTTCGTGGAGGAGATCGCATCGCCCTGGGTGCCGACCGGACCAACCACATCGACGCTGAACCCCAGTTCGAGCCCGAGCGCCTTCAGCATCTCGACGTTGCCCTCGCGCCCCTTCCCAAAGTGGTGGTCATAGCCCACGACCAGCTCACCAACGTTGACGCGTTCCACCAGGATCTCCTCGACGAAGCGGCGGGGGCTGTACGCGGCCAGCTCCGGCGAAAAGGTGAGAAAGACCGCATAGTCGAGACCGGACTCGGCCAGAATTTCCTTCTTCTCCGCCGGGGTGGTCAGCATCGGTGGAGCCGACTCCGGACGAACGATGGTGAGGGGATGAGGGTGGAACGTCACCAGCACGCTTCTCCCGCCCACCGCCTCGGCCCTGCGCCGGATCTCCGAGAGGACCTCCCAGTGGCCTCGATGGACTCCATCGAAGGTCCCGATGGTGACCACCGCTCTTCGGTCGTCCTTGGGAAGGCCGGAGGGAAGTGTCGGATCGATCGCGTAGGCCTTCATCGTTCGGCAGGCGTCGTGAGTATCTTCTTCGGCGCGAGGCGCCCGTCCCGGATCTCGGCGATCCCCACCAGACCCGCCTCATCCGTCACGGCGATGGGTCCGGCGGTCTCCGACTCGGGCTCTTCGGACCATGGGATCGCGCCTCCCTGCCGAAGGCACAGGGCGGCCTCCGCGTCCACACGAGCCATCGGCAAATGACCCACCGCAGCGGCGGGCTCCACCCAATGGGCCGGATCGAGGGCAAGGCCCTCCCGGAGGACGTCACCAGGCACCGCGCGATCCACGGAAAACGCCCCAACGTCCGTGCGGCGGAGCGTCGTGAGATGGGCCCCAACCGCCAGTCGATCACCGAGATCTCTCGCAACGGCTCGGACGTACGTGCCACTGGAGCACGTCATCGTGAATCCGATTTCAGGGGGTGAATAGTCGGTCATCCGAATCTCGAGAATTTCCACGTCGACGGGCGGGAGTTGGACGATATCGCCTCGACGGGCCCTCTTGTACATCCTCTCGCCCCCGACCTTCTTCGCCGAGAACTGAGGAGGGACCTGTTGGCCACATCCCACGAAGGTCGCCAATTCGGCTTCAATCTGCTCTCGGGTCGGCTCCACGCCGGAGTCGTCGACTCGCACCGTCGTGCCTTTGGCGTCATGCGTGTCCGTGGAGATTCCGAGGAGCGCTCGGGCCTCATATCTCTTGGGAAGGGTGGACAGATACTCCGAAAGCCGCGTTGCGGGGCCGACGAGCAAGACCAGGAGTCCGGAGGCGAAAGGATCCAGCGTTCCCGTGTGGCCGACTCTGCGTACGCCCAGCGACCTCCGAGCCCAGCTCACCACGTCGTGCGAAGTCGGTCCCTCGGGCTTGTCCACGAGAAGGGCTCCCCCACCCTCGGGCACGCGGGCCCTCGCCCCATCAGCCGTCACCCGGTTTCCTCCGTGCGGCCCTCACCGTGATTCTTCGCATCGCCGTGATCCGGCCCATCGCCGGGATCGTCTCCTTCGCCGGCCCCGTCATCCTCTTTCTCGCCAAGTTCGTCAGCATCTTTCTCGCCGGGCTCGCCAGCCTCTTGCTCGCCGGCGCCGTCGAGGCCTTTCAGGATTTCCTCGATGCGGCTGGCCCGAGCGAGCGTCTTGTCCTCCATGAAACGCAACTCCGGGATGCGGCGGATGTGCAGCACCGCAGCGAGTTCCCGTCGAATGAAATTCGCCGCCGCGCCAAGGCCCTGAAGCGCCTCGGCGCGCTCCTGATCGTCACCCCCGACCCGCACATAGACCCGGGCAAGCCAGAGATCGGACGTGACTTCGACCGAATTCACGACGACGTCGCTCACCCGCGGGTCACGCACCGCTCGGCGTAGTATCGCCGTAATTTCCCGACGGAACTGTTCGTTCAGCCGGGCGAGCCGTCGATTCGGTTTATCCATCACGTGCGTGATTGATTACAGCCCAGAGAGGTGATCGCGTGGGTGGAGAAATCAGTATCGGGCTTTGCGGGCGGAGAGAATCACCACCCGGTGCTCACCCTCGATAAAGTGATCCAGCTTGTCGAGAACGGAGTCGGTCGAGGCGCCGTCCGCGGTTACGAGCACGACAGACAGCTGGACGCGGGTCCACACTTCCTGGTAGGCCGTTTCGGCGACTGAGACGTTGAATCGGCCCCGGATTCGATCCTTCAGTGACTTGACGACCCTCCGCTTGTCCTTGAGGGAGCGACACTCCGGTAGTGAAAGATCCCAGGAGCACCCCACGACGAGCATGTCGTCTCTCTAGACCGCCGCCTCTGCAAGCTTCCGTGCCACTTCTT
The DNA here is from genome assembly GCA_039590375.1 of Gemmatimonadota bacterium. Taxonomy (GTDB): domain Bacteria; phylum Gemmatimonadota; class Gemmatimonadetes; order Longimicrobiales; family Gaopeijiaceae; genus UBA822. The sequence continues at coordinate 7,871 of JBDHFN010000042.1, read as the reverse complement.
GGACGGTGTAGCTTTCGATCACGTCGCCCACCTTGATGTCGTTGAAGTTGGCGATGCCGATGCCACATTCGAGGCCCTCGCGGACCTCCTTTACGTCGTCCTTGAAGCGCTTCAGCGAAGAGACCTCTCCTTCGTAGATGACGATGCCATCCCGGATCAAGCGCACGCCCGACTTCCGGTCGACGACACCGTCGACGACCTCGGAGCCGGCGATCGTTCCGACCCCGGTAATCTTGAAGATCTCGCGAACCTCGGCGGTCCCGTTGACGTGTTCCTTGCGCTCGGGGGCCAGCATTCCTTCGAGTACAGCACGAATTTCATCGACACCCTCGTAGATCACGTCGTAGATGCGGATCTCAACGCCGTCCCGCTCCGCGTTCTTGCGCGCATTCGTATTGGGACGGACGCGGAACCCGAGAATTACAGCACCCGAGGTGCCGGCAAGCAACACGTCCTCCTCGTTGATCGCACCCACCGCGCGGTGGACGATCTGGACCTGAACCTCTTTGGTCCCGAGGTGCTCCAAAGCATCGGAAAACGCCTGCACGGAGCCGTCCACATCCGCCTTGATGATGAGCGGTAGCGTATCCGCGACGCCCTCGGCGACCATTCCTGAGAAGTCCCCGAGCTTGACCCCGCGTTCCTTGATCCGAAGCTGCTTCTCCCGATCCAAGCGCATCCGGCTCTCGGCGATCTCGCTGGCTTTTTCGGCAGCCATGACCTGGAAAGTGTCTCCGGCCTGAGGAACACCGGCCGTCCCGAGAATCTGGGCGGGGAGTCCCGGACCGGCTTCGTCCAGTTTGTTACCGCGCTCATCCAACATCGCACGCACGCGACCCTCGAAGTTCCCGACGACGAAAGCATCCCCGACGCGAAGGGTGCCCTTCGTGATCAGAATCGAGACCACCGAGCCCTTCCCGATATCCAACTGAGACTCGATGACCGTTCCCATGGCGGGTCGGTCGGGGTTCGCCTTCAGCTCCAACAACTCGGCTTGGAGCAGAACCTTGTCGAGAAGCTCGTCGATCCCGTCGCCGGTCTTGGCCGAAATGTCCGCGCTCAGTACCTCCCCACCGAATTCCTCGACCTGGACATCCTGTTGAAGAAGCTCCTGCTTCACCTTGAGCGGATCGGCCGCGGGGAGGTCGGTCTTATTTACTGCGACGATGATCGGTACGCCCGCGTTCCGAGCGTGGCTGATCGCTTCCTTGGTCTGTGGCATGACCGAGTCGTCCGCGGCCACCACCAGAATCACGATGTCTGTGATCTCTGCGCCCCGCGCCCGCATGGCCGTGAAGGCGGAGTGACCCGGCGTATCCAGGAACGTGATCATTCGCCCGTCGTCCATTTCGACGTGGTAGGCTCCGATGTGTTGCGTGATACCGCCCGACTCGCCAGCCACGACATTCGACTCCCGGATCGAATCCAGGAGGAGCGTCTTCCCGTGGTCGACGTGTCCCATCACGGTCACGACGGGCGATCGGGGTTTCAGATCAGCCTCGTCGTCCACCTCTTCGACCGCATCCTCATGATGGCCGTACTCTTCCTCGCGAATCGCCGTGCATCCGAACTCGTCGAGGAGCAGTTCGATCTGGGGGAAGTCGAGTCGCTGATTGATGGTGACCATCAGCCCCAGGTTCTTGAACGCGGACCCGATGATCTCCATGGAGGACACCTCGACGAGGTCGGACAATTCCGATACGGTCAGGAATTCGTTCACCCGAACGATCTTGCGCTCGCGCTCCTCTTCCTGGCGAGCCTCCTCTTCCTGAGCCTCGCGCTCTTCCTTGGACGGCTGGGAGCCCTTCCGGCGACGCTTCTTCCCTCCGCCTTTCAGCTGTGCCATCACACGCTGGATGTTCTCCTGGACGGCGCTCTGATCCACGCGCTGGCGCTTCTTGCCCTTCTTCTGCCGTTGGCTCCGCTGCCCATCGGGCGTGTACCCCTCGGCCTGGACGCGAACCTGTCCGGCCGTTCCAGAAGACGCCGCCGGCTTCGGGCGGCGAATCACCCGTGCTGGTCCGTCAGCCGCAGCCTGCCGCGCCGGCTCCGGTCGTTTCCGTGGCGGGGCCTCGGGAGCGGGTTCAGCAGGTGCCGCGACAGGTTCGTCCGCTTCGGCCTCGGCCTCGATCTCCGCTTCGGCCCCCGCATCCGCCTCATCTTCCACCTGCGCTTCGGGCTCCATATCGAGAGCGGGCTCTTCCACATCGGCTGAAGCATCGACATCGAGTTCGAGTTCGGGAGCGGCTTCGTCCCCTAGATCCACAGCCTCCGGCTCCGGCGCTTCGGCGACATCCTCGTCGGTGTCCGCGGCGCTAGCCGCCACCTCCACCTCTTCGACGGGCTCGACCTCTTCGGCCGAGTCGACCTCCTCCTCGACTTCGGCCTCGGGCTCCGGCTCTGGCGGTAGCTCGCTCTTGCGACGGCGACGGCGCTTTCCCGCGGTCGGCTTGGCGTCCACGATGGCCGCCTCGATCGCATCGGACGTAGAGTCGTGCCCGCTCCGCCGCTCACGCTCGAGGCGAGCGAGAATGAGAGCGACATCGCCCTCGCTGATCGGAGCGTCCTTGTCCGGCGCCGCAATCCGCAGTGAGCGCAGGAGGCTCAGCAATACTTTCGCCGAAACCCCGAGGTCGGTGGCTAGTTCTTCAACCCGCATGCCCTGGTCTACCTCCGCGTCCCGTTTTCGATTACTTCCGGCTCTATAGAGAGCCGGGCCATCAACTCTTTCGCGAACTCACTATCCGTGATCGCCACCGCCGAAACCGGCGCCGATCCCACGGCCAAGCCCAATGCATGACGCGTCCCGAGGGTCGCGCGAGGCGTCGTCCCGTGACGGAGAAGGTTCATCACCTTGCCTCTCTGCGCCTCGGAGGCGTCCTGCGCGAACAGAATCAACCGAGCACGGCCTTCCTTGAGCGCGCGCCTCGTCGACCCCGTCCCGTACGCGAGCGCGCCGGCACGTCGAGCCATCCCGAGAAGAGACAGAGGGTCACGCATGGGCCTCACTCTCGTCTTCCAGGTCAGCAGCTTCCTCAACGGCCTTCTCACCGTCCTCGGCATCCGCTTCCTCACCGACTTCGACGTCGGCCTCTTCTGCCACCTCGGCGTCGGCCTCGGCCTGGATCTCCGGCTCTGCGGCATCCTCGTCCTCCACCGCAGCGGCTTCGACCTCGGAGGGGGCGGCTTCGGCCTCGGCAACACCCTCGAGCCCATCCACCTCAGCGGCATCCGCCTCCAAGGGGGCATCATCGGCGACGACCGTCAGCTCGTCGATCAACTCCAACAAGCGATCGGCCTCCGTCTCTCCGAGGCCCTCGACGGCCAAAAACGCGTCACGGTCGAATTCGATGATCTGCAAAAACGTACTATATCCGGCGCCCCCCAGGGCTGCCAGAGTCTCCGGCGTCAGATCGAGTTCAGCGAGTGCAAAGTCTGATGTCTCGTAGGCATCGTCGTCCGACTCCCGCTTGAACAGGGACAGGTCGGCGCCGAGCTCCAGCCACTCCCGGGAACCGTACAGATCGATCTGCCATCCGATGAGCTGCGATGCGAGCCGTACGTTCTGTCCGTTGCGGCCGATCGCCAGAGAGAGTTGATCCTCGTCGACGATCGCCGTGATCACCTGGCGCTCCTGATCGCTCATCACCTTCGAGACACGAGCAGGGGCGAGAGCCCGCCGCGCAAAGACCTCGGGCTCCGCATGCCAGGGAACGATGTCGATCCGCTCTCCGCCCAACTCCTGAACCACGGCTTGGACCCTGGATCCCCGCAGACCCACACACGCGCCCACGGGATCGATCGATTCGTCACGGCTGTAGACGGCAATCTTGGTTCTCCCGCCGACTTCACGCGCTATTTCCTTGATGTCGACGATACCCTGATGGATCTCCGGCACTTCGAGATAGAACAGCGCGCCCACGAAAATCGGGGCCGCCCTCGACAGCACCAGGCGGGGTCCTTTGGGCGTTTCCTCGACTTTCTTGAGGACGCACCGGATGGGATCTCCCTGCCTGAAGCGTTCGCGAGGATTCTGCTCCTTCCACGGAATGACGGCGTCGGCCTCCGGGGAACGGTTGAGCATCACCACGATCTTGCCCCGCTCGATCTGCTGGACTTCGCCGGACAACAATTCACCCACACGATCGGCATACTCGTCCCGAATCCGGTCGCGCTCATTCTCGCGGACTCGCTGCACGATACGCTGCTTGACCGCCATCACGGCGTTTCGGCCAAAGTCCTCGAAGGCGACCGGAATCTCCATGACGTCCCCGACCTCGAAGCCCTCATCGTCCCAACGGGCCTCTTCGAGGCTGATCTCGGACGACGGATCCTCGACCTCTTCGACCACACGGCGGAGCACCACGATGCCCAGTCCACCGGAGGTGTCGTCGATGGTGATCTCAGCTTGCACGTTCGGACCATGTATCCGAGACAAACCCGCCATAATGCCATCCCTGAGGAGGTCATTCACTTCCTCGGGCGAGAGGCTCTTCGTCGAGGCAACGTCGTTGAACGCTGCAATAATCTGGCCAGCATCGATCATAATGTCCTCAGCGCTGAGCGCTCACTTCCACTTGAACAGGAGCCGGGCTCCCTTGATATCCCTCAAGGGCACACCCACCTCTGCACCATCTCCCAGTCGGAGTCGAACCGTCTGCTCCGGCTCCGAGTCCAATCCCAACAATTCCGCCTCGAGCCGGGACGAGCGCTCCGCAAGCACGCCGTGACCCTCGACGACGACGGGCTTGCCCGCAAACCGCTCCCAATCCCGCGGCCGCGTAAGCGGCCGCTCGACACCCGGCGACGAAACCTCCAGCACGTACCGTTCCGATATCTCGTCGTGCTCGTCCAGCCAACCCTCCAGCGCACGGCTCACGCGGGCGCAATCGTCGACCGTCACCGCCGGCTCACCCGTCGGACTCCGTTCAATGCGGAGCCGAATGACCGGCCTATTGCGACTACCCGCCCAATCCATCGAAACGAGATCCATCCCCAGAGCCAGGAGGCGGCCCTCTGCCTCACGCTCAATCTCTGGCTTCGACGCCATGCTTCCCTCCACCCGGGGCGCGATTACGAAACCCCCCGAGAACAAAAAAGCGGGGGCAGACAACTCCCCCACTTACAAAATCGCCGCCCGTCGGGCGGCCCATACGAAGCGTAACTATAGTCGCAAAGTCTTTTCTTTTCAAGACTTCGGCGGTTCCCGACTCGAGTTCTCAGACTTCCATGAGCCCTCCACTACCTCAGCTTAAGAACCTGCGGACTCGCCCCCCTCTGAATCCAGCTCTTGCTCGATATGAGCGACCCGGGCATCGAGCCGCTCCACGAGCTCCTTGAGCACCTCAAATTCCTTCTGCTTGACGAAGTCGAGCGCCTCACGGGCTTCACCCGCCTTTTCCTGGGCCTTCTCCAGCGTACTCCGCATGACGTCCTTCGCCCGTTCGGGGGTCAGATCACCACGCTCTTTCGCCTCCTTGAGCGTTTCTTCTATGGCATCCTTCATCGCGGAGAGCATGCCGAGCCCCTGGCGAATTCCAGCCTTGATGCCTTCACGCCCTTCCTCTTCCTTCTTCGGATCAGCCTTGTCGTTCGCGCCCTTCTCTTCCTCAGACATCATCACTCCGTTGCTGTGGGCCCGTCGCTAGGGGCCTGCGGCCCACCATCGTCCGAATAAGGTAATCATCTACGGAACATCCTGACGTTCGATGTGCGCACCCAGCGCCTTCAGACGAGCGTCGATCCTTTCGTATCCACGCTCGATCTGGGTGACGTTCTGGATACGGCTGATCCCGTCGGCCCCCAGAGCTGCGATCAGCATCGCCATGCCCGCACGGATGTCCGGGCTCTCGAGCACGGTGCCCTGAAGCGCCGAGGGCCCGACCACCACGGCCCTATGCGGATCACAGAGAATGATCCGCGCCCCCATCCCGACCAACTTGTCGGTGAAATACATGCGGGATTCGAACATTTTTTCATGAACCAGGACCGTGCCCGTGCACTGGGTGGCGGTCACCACCGCAATCGACGTCAAATCGGCCGGGAAGGCCGGCCAGGGCCCGTCATCGATTTTGGGCACGGCCCCGAAAGCGTCGCTCGCCACCTGGCATGCGCGGTCCCCGTGGACCGTAAGCGTATCGCCATCGACACTGACCTCGACCCCGAGTCGCCTGAATCCCAAGAGGGTCGAATCGAGGTGTTCGACCGGAGCGCCCTCCACCACGATCTCGCTCCCGGTGACCGCCGCGAGACCGATGAAAGATCCTGTCTCGATGTGGTCGGAACCCACCCCAAACGTGGCGCCTCCCAACTCCGACACACCCGAGATGTGAAGCTGGTGGGTGCCGATTCCCTCGATGCGGGCACCCATCGCATTGAGAAGACGGCAGAGATCCTGGACGTGAGGCTCTGAGGCGGAATTCCGTATCGAGGTTTCTCCCTTGGCGAGGACCGCGGCCATGATGGCGTTCTCCGTGGCCGTGACCGAGGGCTCATCCAAGAAGAAATCGGCCCCCTTGAGTTCCTTCGCCTCGATCTCGAATCCACTCGTCAACCGCACGGACGCTCCGAGCGCCTTGAATGCCAGAAAGTGAGTGTCCATTCGGCGACGCCCGATGACGTCCCCCCCCGGAGGCGGAAGGTCCACGCGCCCGAACCGCGCCAGCAGTGGACCCGCCAGAAGGAGCGAGGCCCTGATCCGTTCGCTCAACGCTCGGTCTACACTCCCCGACGAGATCGACGCGGCATCGATCGTTACCGAGTTGTCATCATCCCAGCGAATCTCGGCACCGAGAGAGGTGACGATTTCCAGGAGGGTCTCGACGTCACCGATCCTGGGGATGTTCTGGAGCGTGACCGGCTCCGACGCCATGACCGTCGCCGCGATGGCGGGGAGAGCAGCGTTCTTGTTGCCCGCCGGCCTGATGCTCCCACTCAGCGAGTGACCACCTTCTACGACGTAACTGGGCATAGCCTCCTTACCGTGTCTCGGGCCCTCCCGTCGCGACGCCATACCAAGGTCTTCCAGGCCACGCCGCCGTCGACGGACGCCAACATATTCCCCTGTACCCGAGCACAGCAACAATCGAGCCGCAATCCGGGCCGCCGCCTTGACACCGGGTGCGAGCCCGGCCTAGTCTGGTAGGACGTGGGATCGATCGCTGCACCGAACAATGCATCAGGATCATAACTGAATGTATGACACGCATTTAAGTGAATTCTTTAAAGAATATTCTAGGATACCTGATTCCGATCCTGACCCCTCTCATTGACTTGATTCAGGTATCGATCGACCCGAAAACCGAGCGAGGTCTCGTCGAGAGCGAGCGAGAGGTCGCGGGCCGCCGGTGTTGAACGACAGTCCCATGCACCTCCTGGTCGCTGTCATCAACGTCCCCGATGAACTCGACTCGATCCTGGCCGGTTTCGTCGAGTTGGGGGTGCGGGGCGCCACCGTAATCAACTCCGAGGGGATGGGCCGGGTGCTCTCCCACGACATCCCGATCTTCGCGGGGCTCCAAACCCTTCTCAATCGGTCCGGGCCGGAGAACCGCACGATCCTGACCGTGGTTTCCGACGCTCTCATCGATCCGATCATCTCCTTGATACAGGAGTCGTGCGGCGGCCTGGATAAGCCGGCGACGGGGATCATCTTTACGCTCCAGGTGGATAGAGTCGTCGGCCTGGCCACACAGGAGCTGGGCAAGAACCCGGAGTAGCGAAGCTCGTGGATCCCCTGCTAGCGACCCTCATCCTGATCTCACTGGCGCTCGTGGGGGCCCGGCTTTCCTTTTCGACCGCCAATATCGCCGCCGGCCCCAGGCTTCTATTCCGAACCGGTACGCACTTCATCGTCCTCGGATTCCTCGTGG
>JBDHFN010000041.1:0-26423 GCA_039590375.1 Gemmatimonadota bacterium | reverse complement strand
GGAAGCCGTCGAGGCGATTGAGGCCCTCGGTCAGCAGGCTCACCTTTCCGCCGAACTTTGCCATCACCGCATCCCGCTCGGAGTCGTCGATCTCCAGGGCGGCCTTGCCGGCGATCTGCACGAGCGGGGGGGTGCAGGAGAGCGTGGTGTTGATCATCGTGCCCAACGACTCGGTGGTGGTCGGCGATGACACGGCAAACCCGAGTCGCCACCCGCTCATGCTGTACGACTTGCTGAACGTGTACGCGGCGACGCAGTGGTCCAGCATGCCGGGCTGCGCCAACAAGGAATGGTGGCGACCCTTCCACACCATATGGCAATACGGTTCGTCACTGAAGACGGCGATCTGCTCGCCCCGGATGAGGTCGGCAATGCGCCGGAGATCTTCCTCGGTCGCCACGCCCCCGGTCGGGTTGTGGGGCGAGTTGAGAAAGATCGCCTTCGGCGAAGGATCCTCCGCCAGGAAGCGCTCGATATCGGTGATGTCCGGCCGAAAGTCGTTAGCCTGCCTGAGGGGGGTGAACACCGGCCGACCACCCCGTCGCTCGATGTTCGGCACGTACGTCGGAAAATACGGACTGAATACCAACACCCCATCGCCCGGGTTCAGGAACGCCTCGCAGAAGAACTGCTCGAAGACCTTGGCACCCGGAGCCACCACCACGTTCTCCGGCTCGGCAGGGATCCCGAACTCGTCACGGACGAGCCGGGCCGCCGCGTCGCGGAATTCCGGCAAGCCGGGTGAGGGACAGTAGTGGGATTGGTTCTGCTCGATGGCCTCGATCCCGGCGGTCTTGGCCGAATCGGGGGTGTCGAACGGACTGTCACCGATCTCCAGCTCGACCACATCCTTACCGGCGGCCTGTAGCTGCTTGGCGGTCGCCAGCACCGTGAACGCGGTCTCGGCGGTCAGGGACTTCGCGAAGGTACTGAGCTCGACGGTCACGGAGATCTCGGTGGGCTACCGACCAAAGCCTCCATACGGAATCCAGCGCGGTATGAACTTCGTCATCCCTTGGATCGGGCCCACCTCACCCGCGTAGACGTTCCCCTGGGCGTCCGCGGTGACACCCTCGCCCATGGATCCGATGCCGCCCATCCCGGAGGCCCGTGCCGAGACGTGCTCCGGAATGAAGTACCAGACCTCTCCGGTCCGGGCACTCCCTACCCGAAGTCCCTTCCTCCAGCCGGGATTGTAGTTGTCGTCGGACTCGGAATCGATGGCGTAGAGCACGTCGTTGTCATCGATGAAGAGCCCACTGATCCGGCTGAACTGGTACCAGGTGTCGAGGTGCACCCCGTCTTGAGTGAAGATCTGGATCCGGCGATTGCCCCGGTCAGCCACGAACAGCCGCCCCTGTGAGTCCATCGCGAGGGAATGAGGAGACCGGAACTCGCCATCGGCGTAGCCGAACTGTCCAAAGCTCATGATGAACGTCCCGTCGGGCGCGAACTTCGAGATGCGACTCTTCGCATTGGGTGTGGTCGCGTCCTGGAACTGCGCACCGTGCGTGTCGCCCACGAAGATGCTCCCGTCCGGCGCGACCAGGACGTCGTTGGGATCGGTGAAGTGCGTGGGTGGGTCGCCTGTTTCGCCCGGCGTACCCAAAACCATCAACACCTCGCCCTCTGGGCTGAATTTGACCACGGCGCTCCCCTTGCCCGCCGCGCTGGGGTTGGCCTCCAACTCCCTGGCATTGGCGACGCGGGCATCTGCTACCCAGACGTTGCCTTCCGCGTCCACGTCCATCCCGTGGGGCCAAATGATCTCCCCCGCTCCGAAGCTCTGGACCACGTTTCCGTCGGGATCGAGCTTGACGATCGGGTCCACGTCGGAGGTGGCACACGAGTTGGCTCCGCACCGGTCGCCGGCCCAGACGTGGATGCCGTCGACGTCGATGTTGACCGCGCTCACCGAACCCCAGCTTCTCCCGTCCGGGAGCGTCCCGAAGTCGCGCACGGTCACGTAGGGGTTGGGCCGAAGATTGACCGGCTCTACGCTGGCGTGTTCGGGTGGGCCTGCCGAGCCGCGGGGCGGTCCCCCTCCCCGTCCGCGCTGGGCCCAGGCATCTCCCGGAACGAGTGCCAGCAAGGCACACGCAAGTGTCGTGAGAAGGAGGAGCGGGGCCCCTGCATCCGGAACGCGCTTACGCATCTCGGTCATCGAACACCTCAGGTCATGGTACGGGTCAGGTCATGCTACAAGGTCATCCCTGCACGAAATCGGGGGAGCAATGTGAGACAACATGGACTCTCGTGCCAGAGCACTCTCCCTCCGCCCGCTCGCCTACACCGGTGAAGGAGGGCGAGCCGCCCCTCGCGGCCTGCACCAATCCGCCCTTGCGAAATGGCAGACGCCCCCTCATGTCGTAGCGGTGCGCCTTACTTGTTTGCGATCGAGGGGGGGAATGGTGGCGGACATCGGTGGTCCAAAATCTTCTGAACAGCGGGTGCAAGAGGTCCTGCGTGGAATCCGTTCCGGATCGAGAATCGGCTGGGACGAATTCGCCGAGCGGGTGGGCAACGCCGGATTTCAGGTATCCCCCGCTGCAGTGCGCGGATACGAAGAGGGACGGACGAAGAAAGTCCCTATCGCTTACGTCGACGCCGTGTGCAGGGCCTTCGGGGCGTCGCCGACCAGCTTCTTCGACGAGGATCTCGACGGAGGGCCGGGATCACCCGATGAAGCCGAGAGGCAACTCGCCGCAATCCGACAGATTCTCCGGGGATCGACGCCGTCATCCCAGGGTCGGCCGGGCGCCCCTCACGACCCCGAGTCGTTACGGCGCCGATTCCTCTCGGCCATTGCCGAGTACAGTGATCTCCAGGTCGAGCGCATCTGCGACCTGAACCACGAGACGGTTCGGCAGTACCGCCAGGGCCAGTGGCCCACGCGCGGCCCCAATGCATCGACGGAGGGCAAGATCGAGCGCTTCCTCGAGCTCCACGAACGGCGGCGAACGGCGGCCGCCACCGACGAGGGCGAGCTTCCGGCTTTGGTCGAGGGGCTGATCGCCTTCGCCGAGGAGTGGCAGAACGATCAGGAGTTCCGTGAGCGTTACCCGAAGCACGGATGGATATCGATCACCGAGGACGCGATCCAGCAGCTGAGGCAACTCCATGTCGTGCGCTACGACGATGAGATCGCCTGGCTGGCCTACAAAAGGGCGGTCGGGTACTCGCCCGAAAACGCCGACAAGGTCGGTCTCGACGACCTGGGTATGAGTATCGACCCATTTCTTTCCCGGGTCTCGGCATCACGTCGACCGGGAGAAGAGACAAGCTAAAATAGACCTAATTATTGCGTTTTTGTACATCATCGGCTTGATTCCTGTGTGTTGGGGCATCATGGATTCTCCATGAGCGGCCCCTGGATCGGATCACAGGAGGCACGAGATGAGCAAGCTGGTGAGGTTATGGGTGTTCTTAGCGATTACGGGATTGATGGCGGCGTGCGGAGACTCGCCGGTGGGCCTGGCGGACAATTGCGAGGACGGCGTGGTGGACCCGAACAGCTACTGCGAGCCCGGCGGCTAAACTCCGCTCGCCAACAACTCGAGCTGGGTCCGGATCTCTTCCGCTTCGGTATCCCGAACCACCGGGTCCGGGCCCAGCAGGGGCTCCCACGGTCTCTCGAGCTCGAGCGCCGCTTCGATGTCGAATACGAGCTTCCCGAGCTTCGATTCCTCGGCGTAACGGAGCGCGGCTTTCAGAGCCCCTTGTCCCTCCGGACGGCCGAGCGCGAGCAGGGCCTGGCCCCGCTCGAACAGGATCTGTCCTCTTCCCATCACGGATACTTCGGCGAGGTTGACCTGGGACGAATAAACATCGAAGGACGCCTCGTCTCCTCTGAGGGCGGCCATCACCGCGAGGTTCTGGGCCGCCTGGTGTCGGGTTTCGGCAAGCGGCGATCCATTCATCGTGATGAGGTTGCACCACCAGGCCTCCTCTGATCTTCCCAGCATACGGAAGCAGTCACCCAGAGCATGGAGAACGTCCCACTCGTCGGGGAGCCCACGCGCTTCCCTGAAGGCGCGCCATCCGGGTTGCACGGCCTCGGTCCAGGCTTCGGCATCGCGCTGGATCAGCATGAGTCCGAAATGGCCCTGCGCCACCGCTCGCCGGGCGCCGGCCCTCCCGGCCTCCTCGATCGCCGAGCGGTAGAGGGCTTCGGCCTCGGGGATCGCGCCCTTGTGCCGCCTGACGTTCGCCAGGCCGATGGCCACGTAGGCCGCCTCATCGAGCCTTCCAAGCGCAAGAGCCGTTTCCCGGGCCTGTTGATACCAGCCGACGGCTTCGTCCCATCGTCCCAGTTTGCGGAGCGCTCTCGCCAAGAAGCGGCCTGCGCGGATCACCGCCGCCTCGTTCCCTGTGGAGAGACCGGCCTCGTGAGCCTGGCGGTACGAGGTGATGGCCGACGCGAAGTCGGAGGCGTCTTCCGTGTCCTCGCCCTCGGCGATCAGCTCCATCGCGGAAAGATCTGCGGTCGGCTCGGCGCCTTCGATGCGCCCGACAGCCCACGTCGCGACCCACGCAGCGATCTCCGCAGCACGGCCCAAGTCCCTACCGACCTCCAAACGCCGATCCCCCTGAAGGACGAGGAACCATGACCGGCCGTGGCGCTCAGCCAGGAACAGGCCTGCCCAGGTATTGGCTCTGGTTTGGCCACTGTGGAGCCGTCCGACCACGGATTCCCTTCGGCTGTTCCGAATGAACTCCTCCGGAACGCCCTCTAACCCACATCCCTGCTCCGCCTCCGGGCACAGCGTCAAGTAGGGGTGCAACACCCCACAATCCTCCGCAGCAGACCAAGCCAGGCCGGTGCTCGCGGCCCCCGACTCCTGCATGAGTGTCGCCAGCTTGGGCGCCAGGCGGCTTCGTATCGGATCATGGGAATAAAGGTGCAATTTGTGAGCCATGGCACCAATGTAATCAGCCCTCCCCCCGTGGGGGAAGACGCCCAGTAATTGATGGTTTCCGATTTGACGAATTATGGTCAAGTCAAACAAGTCTTGTACAACTCTTGTGTATTCTGTGTTACGCACCTACACTGATTTCAGGGCGCGTGCGGGCAGGTGCCCTGGCTTCTATGACCCTGGGGGGGGCTCTTGAGTCAGAACTGTTGCGCGGCGTAGCGTTGCCGCCAACCGACTGTCCGCACCTTTTCTCCTTCCTGTTGGTATGACCCTTCCGTTGACCGGCCCCTTCTCGTCGAGGGTCGGCGTGCGTGGATGGGCGATGTTCCCCGAGGGAGAAAAGTGACCGTTCCGAGCATCTTCGGCGTCGTTCTGGCCGGTGGACAGAGTCGCCGGTTCGACGGGGCCAAGACGTTGGCGCCCCTTGGCGGCGCTCCGATGGCGATGTGGGGAGTGCGGGCGCTTCAGGCCGCAGGCTTGGCGGTCGGCGTCGTGACGGACGAGGAGGGGGTGGAAGCCACGCTCGGGGTGCCGGCTCGGCCCGACGTTGAGCCCGGGTTCGGCCCGCTAGGCGGGTTGTGGACGGCGCTGCAATGGGCGCAGGAAAGGGGAGACGACGGCGTGCTGCTTCTCGGATGCGACATGCCCCTCGTGAGTGACGCACTGCTTTTGTCGATCCTGGGGTGGAGCGACACGGCACCGGCGGTGGTTCCCGTGGGTGGGGAGGGCCCCGAGCCTCTGTGCGCACTCTACCGGCTTTCGTGTGCGTCGGCGGTCGAAGACAGGCTCCGCTCCGAGGACCTGTCGATGCGTGGGCTGGCACAAGCCGTAGGGGCGGCGTTGATCAGTGAGGACGTCGTCGCCGAGGTTGCCGACCCCCGAGTAACCTTCCTGAACGTGAATACGGTGGAGGATCGGGATCGCGCGGAGCACCTGCTCGACTCGCGGCTCTAGGAGCACGTCCGACTGAGGTCGGCCAATCTTCACCGAGGGAGCGGCATCTCCGGGCTGTCTTCCGCGCGAGCTCGTTCGAACGCGGGGCGCGGCGCGTTGGAACGCACCTGCTCCAGCCAATACACGCCGTCATAGGGGGTGCTGTTGCCCCGGGTGCCTACGAAGTCGATGTCGCCATCTGCATCCATGTCTCTGGCGATGAACTTGTCGAACATGCCACGCTTGCGGCGCGAGATGTCGTGTCGCGCCCAGGCTCCCGTGGCATCACCTGGATGCTCGAACCAGCCAAGGCGCCCCAATTCGTCGTTCTCGTCGACGTCGCCGTCCCCTTCGCGCGGTCCCTGGCTGTAGCTCCCGCCGATGACGTCCATTCGGCCATCACCATTGATGTCTGCGATCTCCAGGCCGGTCATGCCGTCCGGGCTGAAGGTGCCGATGAAATGTGCGTTCCACGCGTGGTCGATGTGCTCGGGCTGCTCCAACCAAACGAGTCCCTGATTCGACCCACGGCCGATGATGTCGAGTCGGCCATCCCCATTCAGATCCGCGTACTCGAGGTTGAATCCGGCCGCCCTGGTACCGTTGATGCCAATGGCATGCTCGCGAAAGCCGAGGGCGCCGTCTCCCGTGTTCTCGAACAAGATCAGCCGGCCCTCACCGCGGGATCCCACAACGATGTCCAGATCTCCGTCGCCGTCGAGATCCACCGGTTCAGCGTTCTGGGGCACGCTGTAGTGTCCGATCTCCGTTTCGCTCCAGCTGTCGCCGACGAGCGGGTCCCCCGTCACCCGATAGATGGACACGGCCGTCGACCGGGCGAAGTCCTCGGGCCCCGGCGACTGAGCGCCCTTGTTCGGTGCGACAACCTCGGGGACTCCGTCACCGTCGAAATCGGCGAAGAAGACGCGAATGTAGGACCCACGTCCTCTAGTCATGGGAAGAATCAAACGCGGCCAGACCACGGTTCGAGCGCGAGCACCGGGATTCTGCAGATAGATGAGATGCGCCTGCTCCGCAGCCACCATCACGTCGAGATACCCATCGCCATTCACGTCGGCGATGGCGGCATCCTCCGGGGCTGGTGCGTCGACACCCTCGGCGAGCGTGATGTTCGTCCAGCGGTCCGGGTCCGCACTGCCGAAGGCAATGCGCACGTGGCCTTCAAAATCCGGAACGAAGTCCGGGTCATACTCACTGGAGTCGTATTCGCTGTCTGACTCATGCACCGAAACGATGTCCTCGTATCCATCGTTGTCGATGTCGGCCATGACCAGGCCATCGCTACCACTCAGTTTGAACCCGGCGGACGCCGCGTCGTCGATGATGTGCTCGCGCCAACTGATGTACGCCCCGTTGCGGGCTCGCGCGGTCGTGAGTGCGTCGCCTACCGTCGTTTGTGCATGGACCACGTGTGGTTGCGCATGGGCTGCCAGAGCCCAGAGAAGCGCCAGGCACGGAACTGGAAGCATGCTGCTCTTCATGGCTTCTCCAGAAGAGGTCGGGACGACGGCTCGATCGGGACGACGGCTCGATCGGGACGACGGCTCGAGTTGATGGCTCAGTGTAATGCAGCGATCGCGTCGGTGCGAGGCGGTGTCGGCTACGGGTACGGCGGTCCGTGGGAAGGCTTTCCGGGCGTGAAACGCCGACCACGGATCGACAGGGCTCAGAACCGGAGCAGTCGGTTCACCTTGATCGCGAGCCCGCGGTTCGAGAGATCCGACCATCGGTCGAGGACATCGGTGTCCCGCTCCTCCGTGTACACGAGAAAGAGCTCGCTGCCGGGCGCCCACTCCCAACGAAGCCGGAAATTGCCGCTGAGGGTCTCGCTCCCGGCGTTGTACTGTATGAGCCCGCTCAAGAACGCACGCGGACTCAGGCTGTAGGTCACCCGGGTCCTGGCCACGTGCTGATTGAACTCCCCCTTGAACGCCTGCTGATCGGGCAGGTCGATCCAGTTGAACTCGACACTGGGCTCCACGGACAGTTGCGGAAGGACCTGGATCCGGCCGCGGCCGAGGCCCAGTGACCTGATCTTGCCGGCGTAGAAGGTCCCGGTCCGCCAGGACAGGTTTCCCGACAGCCGCCGCTGCGAACCGAACGTGTAGCTCACCTGGACGTCGCGGAATGGATACCGGCCGGCGGGCATCGTGGCGCCAGAGATTCCAGTGTCCTCCGTCAAGTTCTCGTAGCTGTCGGTAAAGACCACGCCGAACCGATCACTGTTTTCGAATTCGATCTGGAAGCGACCCCCTGCGTCGCGACTCTCCACGAACCCCGTCCGTAAATTCTCCAGGTAGTTGAAGCTTCCCTCGAAGGTGTACTGGCGGACCCGCGGGACGGCGTCGGGGCGCGGACTCCACCGGGCCGAGGCCGAGCTTTGCCGGAATCCGCGACGGCGCACGAACCCGATTTCCGGGTTGAAGTCGTCGCCGACGAGCAGATGATCGAGCTGTGTTCCCCATTCATCGCCGTTATAGCTCAGCCGGGCGCGGTAGCTCTGGTCGTTCCTGGTGAGCCCCCGTGTGTTGGTCTTCGCGTAGTAGCCCACGAGGTTGGCGTCCCCCAAGAACGAGAAAGACGCGTCCGCACCGTAGGTTTGATTCATGCCACCGGAGAGAACCGAGTTGGACCGGTTTCCGAAAAGCACGCCTATGCTGCTTCGGGCGAAGACATCGCGGCGAAGCCGGACCACGCTGAAGTTCGTGGACTCCGTTCCAGCAAGCGGTTCATCGTCGGTCTGAATACTCAGCAACCCCAGGTCGAACGCCCCGATTTTTCCTGTCACCCGGCCGCCCCCGAGGATCGGGACGGGCTGGCCGCTCTCGAGACCGATCCGGCGACTATAGAAGAGCGTGGGCGCACCTCCGCCCCTCGGGCCTCCCCCGCCCCCACCCGAGCCCCTCCCGAAGTCGAAGATCCCCCGGCTCTCGAGAAAGAACTCTCTCTTCTCAGGGAAGAAGAGGCTGAATCGTGTCAGGTTGACCTGCTGCTCATCGACCTCGACCTGCGCAAAATCGGTGTTGTACGTGAGATCCGCGGTCAGGTTCTCGGTAATCCCATACTTTACGTCCAGGCCGGCATCGTAATCGCCTTCGTTGGAGATCTCTGGTACGGCGGTCACATCGGTCTGAAGCGAGCCGACAGCATACGGCTTCACCTCGAGGTTGAGGCCCGCCGCAGGCGCTTCTATCCCAACGAGCGTCCCATACATCGACACCCGCATGATCCCCCCAGTGCCATTTCCAGCCACGGACAGCGGAAGGGCGGTGAGATGGCTCCACTCGTTCTTGCGGACCACGAGTCGCCGAAGTTGGATCCCCCAGACCTGCTCCCTCACGGCCCGATAACGGAGCGTCTTGAAGGGGATCGCTATCTCGACCGTCCAGCCGCCCTCGAAGCGGCCGGTGCGGATTGCCCAGACGGCGTTCCAATCGAAGTTTGGACTCCCCTCGTTGGTCATCTGCAGGTCCGCGAATCCGCCCAGCGGCGTCAAGTAGAGCCCAACGGAGTTGCGACGATCGTAGTAGGTGTCGAGGAACACTCCGAAGTTGTCGTTCGACCGGATCGTACCCGCATCGCGCCGCATTTCGTTCGCCGTCCACTCGCTCTCCGGCATGGAGTCCCAGAGGCGCGCGGCGACGTAGACGTTGTCGTCGTCGAACCCGATCCACGACTCGGTGCGCTCGGTTGGGGCCGCTCCCACATCCGGTACGCTCTGGATGAGGTCGGGGATCGAAGCGGTCACCTCGTAGAAGACTTCGTCCAGCACGCCGTCGATCGAAATGGGCGTCGCTACGCGTGTGGCCCGTATCGTGGCTCTGCCCTCGTCGTCCCAGCTGGCCACACTCGCGCCCGTGGGCGGAGGAGGGCCCTCGAACTCGATGCCGTCCGCCTCCGTGGGGACGGGCACCTGCGCCGTCGCAAGCGCAGGCATGAGGAGGACCGCAGTCACCGACCCCACCAGAAGGTTACGACTGCTCATGTGATATCGATTGGGAATACCGTCCTCCAATGCGCCCTTCGCCGTCCACCCGAAGTGACGGTCGCTCGCTGCCTAATCCGGTGAGGACGCCTTATACTGCGCAGAATAATCCGAGCTTCTGTCTGGCATGGCAATTGCGCAGTCGCTAAGGTGGTAGTGTGGCATCGTGGTGTAACCACCACGCCCGACCAGGAGGCTAACATGAAGGGACCGTCTTCGCTCCCGCTCCTCGTGCTTGCGGCTTCCGCGTGTGCAGCCGGCGGGGGCGCGCCGTCGTCGAGTCCGGGCCCCATAAACTGGCCGGCTGGTGAATTCGTCCTCGAAGGGACGGTCACGTACAACGAGGCGACCCCGTCCTACCAGGGCACGGCCACCGAGGACTACGTCGCGTATCTGGACATCGCCGACGACGGATCGTCGACTCTGACCAGTTCGACGGGACTCTGCCGAGAGCCGATTCGTGCGCGGGTCCGCAGGGATGAAACCGTTGCAGGCAGATTCTTCGAGTGCGGTGACGTGACCTACTTCTTCGGGCCCGGAGGCGGGACCATACGCGGCGAGCTCAGCGCCCGAGTGGAGGAGACGTTCCGCGTGCCTGGACCCTGCAGGGGACGCGGAACCGGGGCGGATGGCCAAAGCATATGTATCCGGCCCTCCTGGCGAATCGACTATCGCACGAGCACGAAGAGAGCCCGCCTCAGAGTGTCTGAAGAGGCACAGGGTGGGAACTGAGGCTCGCAGCAGGGCGCAGCAGGTCTCACCTACGGGAGATTCATCGACTCTCGAACTTCCCTGGCCGTCATCCCCGACACCCACACTTCGTTGCCCCGATCGAACTCTCGCGCGCGCTCCAGTGGGCCGACGATCACGGGGTCCAACCCGGCGTCTCGTGCGAGCGTAGCCACGATGGCCCGGGCTTCCTCATCGTCGCCGGCGATGGGCACGCCTATCCTGTCGCCGGTCGCGGGCGGGCCCTGCAGCATGCGGGCGCCGAGCGTGTTGAACGCCTTCACGAAGCGGACGCCCGGCAGGTACTGGGCCATGGCCAGTCCTGTGCCCATCGCCATCCACTCCTCTGTGATGGGCCCGTCCCGGTCTGCCCGAGGGTTGCTCAGGTCGATCACGACCTTGCCCTGCATCAAGTGACCGAAGTCTTCACCGATCTGCGGGATGGCGCTCGGCGGCACCGCAAGAAGAATCACCTCTCCAAAGAAGGCGGCCGCATCGGGGTAGCCCGCACTGGCCCTTGGCGCGGCGCTGCGCACCAGATCCATGAGCTGGTCCGGATTGCGGGAGGAATAAAGGACCTGATGCCCGGCTTCCGCCCAGCGGAGACCGATCGGCCCACCCATGGTGCCCGACCCGATGATCCCGATCCTCAGCGCACGACCTTCCCGCTCCGCGATACCGGCCTGTGCCGCCAACGGAACGGAGGCCAAGGCGAGAGCCACTCCCGAGCCCACGACCAGGACCAGGAGGCGGCGCAAGCGCAGCATCCGTGCAGTCGTCTTCTTCATGGAATCCCCCTGAATCACGTGCGTGACGTGGCGAGCCTTCAGGGGCACGTATACGGGAGCGGCTTCGCCTTTGTCAACCGGACCTAGGGACGGCGCGGCGGACGAGTCAGCGGAGAATATCCACCTTTGGACGGGACCCGAAGAGAATGCCGGCTCTGCATGAGCTTGGGATACTTCGAAATCGGCAACCAGCGACCGATGAGTATCCCGTTGTCGTGCACCTGGACGATCTCGTCTTTCGCGGCGATGCCGGGAATGCCATCTGTGACGAGAAAAGAAGCCTTCTTCATATCAAGCCTCCAAAGCAAAGGGTGTTCCCCTAAGCTCGGACGCCAACACGAATGGCCGGGTGGGGTTTTTCGTAAGTACCTAAAATGCTATTCAACGCTGGAATAGTAAAGATCTTCGAGCGAGCCGCGTGGGCGGGTCCTACCGCAGGGGGTAGCAGGCGAGATTCGTCCGGACAGGCGGTTGTTGAATGGCGACCCACATCGAACGCTTGGGGAGATACGACCCGGCGCCACGCCGAGCGGATGGCTCGGGTGGCGCCGGACGTACCCGCTGGCTTACTGGACCGCGTACTTGGTCAGCGCCCCGCCACCGGCCCACGACAACGAGTTGGGGCCCTCCGCCGCGTAGACGTTCCCGTCCGCGTCGACCGCCACGCCTTCACCCGCCGCACCCTGGTACGGCCGGCTGTCGGCCGGGAACGGTGGAATGAATGCGTTGACGTGGTCCTCGTGGACGGTGCCGATGCGGACCCCATTCATCCAGTTCGGATGGCTGGTCGGGCTCGACTCGGAGTCGATCGCGTACAGCATGTCCCCGGTGATAAAGAGACCGCTGATGCGTCCGAAGCTGTAGAACGAGTCGAGGTAGTTGCCCTCCTGGTCGAAGATCTCGATGCGGTGGTTGCCGCGGTCGGCGACGAAGAGGCGACCCTGAGAGTCCAACTCCAACGCGTGCGGCGTGCGGAACTCCCCATGCAGCGTGCCGATCTGTCCCCACTCCATGATGAACGTGCCGTCGGCCGTGTACTTCAGAATACGGCCCGTGGCGCCCGACTCGCGTCCTTGGGCAATCGCCTGGTTCGAGGTCATGCCTTGGCCGCCATGTCCGTCCGCGACGAAGATGCTCCCGTCGGGCGCGGTGATCACGTCATTCGGCTGGTTCAGCTGGTTCGGACCGCTTCCAGGCTGGCCCGCCGTGCCGAGCGTCAGTAGCACTTCACCAGTCGGGCTGAACTTGAAGACCTGATGGCCCTTGGTCCCCTCGGCGTTCCCGGCGAAGTCGGTCACCCACACGTTCCCGTCGCTGTCCACGTGGATGCCGTGCGGCGTGACGAAGAGTCCCGCTCCGAAGTTCGCGAGCACTTCACCGGTGTTCCGGTCGAACTTGAAGATGGGGTCGACCAGATTGTTCTCGCAGTTGAGAGAACCCGGCCCGAAGGAACTGGCACCGCAACGCTCGTACGCCCAGACGTGCCCATCAATCGGGTCGATATCGACGCCGGCGCTCGATCCCCATTCCCTGCCCGCCGGCAGGTCGCCCCAGCCCGCGATCACGGTGGGTGCCGGGTTGGGCAGACCCTCGCCGGTGATCGGATCGCCCATGGCCATGGCTTGGGCGACTGGAATTCCTGAATCGGCGGTACACCCGGACAGCAAGATGGCCGATCCCGCGACCAACACCGACATGAAAGCTCGTGACGATGACATCGTATTCTCCCTCTCAAAGAAACATTCGGGCGACTCAGCCGCCCCAAAAAGAACCGCGCTCAGCCCCGCCAACATCGGTCGTGACGGGCCCGCGCGCCAGAAGGCGCAGCCCAGCGGGGGAAGATTGCGCCGCTGAAGATCTCGCACTAGATCCACTTCGGGCCGGGTGGTGGCCCCTGAAACCAGTCGAGAGGGGGAGCAAGCCGTCATGAACAAGCACTGCATTCTGTTTGCAGCCTTCCTTCTGGTCTCCTCGACCGCGACCGCGACCGCGCAGCGCGGTCCCGCTCCTGACCCCATGGTCCCGGAAGGGGCCACGGTCCGGTTAGGCGCCCACACCTACGCGATTCCGGACGGCAACGTGGGAGGTGTACCCAACGTCGGCATCATAGTGGGCGAGCGTGCGACTCTGGTGATCGATCCGGGTCTGGGGCGGCGCAATGGCGAAGCCGTGCTGCGGGAGGTCGCAAAGGTGAGCAGCAATGACGAGTTGTATGTCGCCTCGACCCACTTCCACCCGGAGCACACGACCGGGTACGTCGCCTTTCCCGACGAGGCGCAGTACGTGAACTCGAGCATCCAGGAGGCCGAGTTCGCGGAGAACGGCCAACGAATGATTCAGTTGTTCGCGGGACGTACGCCGGTCATGCGCGACCTCCTTCGCGACGCTGAGCGGCGCATGGCCGATATCACCTTCGAGCGAGAGCACACGCTCGACCTGGGCGGCGTCACGGTGCATCTGCTGGTGGTGGGGCCGACGCACACCCGTGGGGATACCGGCTTCTTCGTCGAGGAGGACGATGTTCTGTTCGCCGGAGACGTCGTCATGAACAGCTCGTTCCTCGCCGCGAACCAGGGCTCGAGCGTCATGGCCTGGCTAGCCGCCTTCGACGCATTCGAGGCGATGGGACCTCAGACGATCGTGCCGGCCCACGGTGAGATCGGAGATGGTACGCTGATTCCTACGCAACGTGCGATTATGCGAGGCATTCGGGCTCGGGCGAGAGAGTTGAAGGCCCGGGGCCGGACGGCCGATGAGACGGCAACGACGATCCTGGCGGAGCTAAGAGCTGAGCATCCCGGCTGGCCTCGATCCAACGGGGTGGCCGCGCTGGCCCGAGCGGCCTGGCTCGAAGCCGGCGAGACCCAAGGGGGCACGGGGACCGCACAGCAACCTCACACGTTGCTGGGGCGGCTAGCGTCTTGAGCCTGCCCCCCCGATGAACGACCCAAGGAACCGGCTACAACGCGTCTTCCTCGTTGTGATCGTGTTGGCGATCAGCGGCCTCTTCCTCCTGATCGTGGGCCCGTTTCTGATGCCCGTCTTCTTGGCGGCGATCGTCTCCGGACTGGTTTATCCGCTGCATCAGAAACTCGTTGCGCGACTGCGGGGGCGCGATCAGCTGGCGGCGACGACCACCCTCGTCCTCACTCTTCTCGTCATCGTGGTTCCCCTCACGCTGTTTGCCGGGATCGTCACGACCCAGGCGCTCGACGTTTCAAGATCCGTGGAGACCTATCTCGAGGGTGAGTTCTCCGGTCCGCAGCCGTTTCAGGGGGTGATCGATCGATTCCCGATCCTGGCCCGGCTCGAGCCCTATCGTGACCAGGTGATCGAGAGAGGAGGAGAAATCGCGACCGTCGTCGGCGGCTTCATCGTCGACGTGTTGGCGGCCGCCGGAAGAGGGACCGTGTCCTTCCTTCTGTCGCTCTTCGTGATGCTGTATTCGATGTTTTTCTTCCTGCGGGACGGCCCGGCGATGCTCGATCGGATCCTCTATCTGATCCCGATGTCATCAGAGTCCGAGGACAAGATGGTGGCGAGATTCAGCTCGGTGACTCGGGCGACCATCAAGGGTACGCTCATCATCGGCTTGGTTCAGGGGAGCCTCGCGGGCGCCGCCCTTTGGATTGCGGGAGTTCCCGAGGTGGCTTTCGGGACGACGGTAATGGTCGTGCTCTCAGTAATCCCGGCGGTCGGAACCGCGCTCGTCTGGATCCCCGCTGCACTCTATATAGCCGCCTCCGGGCAGGTCCTCACGGCGGCCCTGGTCGCGACGTGGTGCGCGCTGGTCGTCGGGTCTGCAGACAATTTCCTACGCCCGATGTTGGTCGGTCGCGACACCGAGATGTCGGACCTGATGGTCCTGCTCTCGACGATGGGAGGTCTCCTGCTCTTCGGCGCCCCGGGGATCTTCGTCGGACCCATAGTCGCCGCCCTCTTCCTCACGGCTTGGGACATCTACGCGGTGGAGTTCAAGGAACTCCTGCCGACGCGCGACGGGAGCGGCGCGGGCTAGACAGCGAGCCCCGTCGGCGCTAGGCCGTAACCGGCTCGAGGACCCGTGCCGCCTTCCCCGCCCAGACCCGTCTGAGCACCAAGTAGCTGCACAGGTAGCAGGCGATCACCAGCAACGACAGCGCTTGGCTGCCCACCACCATGCCGAGGTACTCCGCGAAGCCGCCGACCGTGGCTCCGAGCAGGTTCGCTCCGAACGCGGAAGCCGGCTGAGACTCCTTCTTGAACGTGGTCGAGAAAACCAACCCTGCGAAAAAAATCGGGAGCGGGACAGCCAGTAAGGTCCACCCCAAACGCCCACCCCAAGGCAGCGCCAGAATCCACTCCCTGGGCACCAGGATCAGTAACAGCAGTGATGCGATCAGAGGCACGTAGATGAGCTGAGCGTCGAACTTCCGCCGGATGGCCACCCAATTGGCGGCCATCACCATCAGAAGCACGCCGGCAATCACCAGCATCGTCACGAACCAAGTCGCCCCGAAGTACAGGGACGCATCTACGATGCTCTTCGTCTGGAGCAGCAGGAAACCGGCGCCGAGAAACGCGAAGTGACCGTGACTGGCCCCGATCCCCGGTGGCTTCAGGGCGAGCACCGCCACGATCGAAAGCAGTAGTAGCGTGCCGATCACCAACAGGTAGTCGGACGGGATGGTGCGGTAGGCCAAGTACAAGTAGGGCCAGTCGTCCGTGGAGATGGGGAACTCGATCGCCTCCAGATCGATCAGATTCACGCTGGCGAACGGCGCGGGTCCGGTGACCTCGCGGCCCTTCGGCACGATGAACACCACCCTCGAGGTATCGGCGGACGCGTAGACCATGGGCGCCTTTCCCGTCCCCTCTTCGACCATACGATAGAGCTTGTGGAGCATCCACGGCCGGTGTGAGATGTAGAACGCGAGGGACAGCATCCCCTGGTCTCCCACGAGCCGATAGGCCGCTCGCATGCTCTCCGCCGTATAGACGAAGCCGTCCAGGCGGATGTTGGCCATCGAGCTGGACAACGCCTGCGAATCCAGGAAGCCGAACACCACCAGGTCATAGCCGGGAGTAGCTCGCCGGAAGAAGGCGCGCGCGTCATCGACGTGCGTCGTTACGCGCTCGTCGTCGTACACGCCGCTTGAATTGAAGCGGCGCGAGATGCGGATGGTGACGGGGTCGATGTCGACGGCGTCCACGTGTGTGGCACCCGCGAGGAGAGCCCCCTGCGTATCCGGCCCGCCCCCCGCGCCGACGATCAACACGTTGCGCGGGTTCCCGTGGACCGTGTACGGGAGCTGGCCCAGATCACCCTGCACCTCGAGGAATTCGATGGGATTGGTGTACCGGCGTGGGTCGACCGAACCGTGGGACTGATAGAAGTTCTGGTTGACGCTCACCATGTAGAACGGAGGATCCTGCATCTCCCGGAGCCCTTCGGGAGGCTCGGACACGGTGGGGGATCCCAAGGATTCCCGAATGGTGAAGTTCTGGTAGGGCGACCAAATCGTGTTGCGGTCCACAGCTTGGCTGACACCCAGCGCCGTCAGGGCGAACAGGGCCAGGGTCGGGAGCCGCTGGGTACGCTCGGTCAGAACCAGGTACGCGAGCATCACGAAGACGACGCCCAGGAGCGGCGAGAAGTAGAGCAACGAGAACAGCCCGAACGCCAGCGTCCCGCAGAGGCTCCCGCCCAGGTCCCACATGTAGGCACGCAGCGGGGGTAGGGACTCGAAGAGCTGGCCGATTTGTTCGCCGAGCGGTACGAACAACGCCGTGTTCAGCACGAAGATCCCGACCAGCACCAGGTAGTTGACCAGGCCGGGGACGTTGCTGAAGAAGCGGAACTCCACCAGGCTTCCGGGCAGCAGAACGTTGCGGCTGAGCAGAAGGAACCCGACCGTGAGCGCCAACAGCAACGGGAACCAGCGGAACAGACGCCACCCACGGCGGGCCACCATGGCTCCCATCCCGAGCCCCAAGAACGAACTGATGAGCATCAGGTTGGCGTAGTACGCGACGATCTGTGCGACGGCCGGCACCCAGCGGATGAGCATCAGCTCGAGAAAGAGCGCCAGGAACGAGATTGCAAAGAGCCTCGCGGCGCGCCGGGCCTTAGCTCGCTTCTCGTTCGGAGAGACGGACGGGGCCTCGGGAGTTCCGTTGGACATAGGTGGTGGGTTCTAGGAGGAAGGATGCCCTGTCCAAAGTTGGCCTTTCGTCATTCCTATTGCACGCAGAAAATCTGACCGTGACGGGCCGTCAGTCACCTCCAACACCCTAGTCCACCACCAAAGAGCCCCGGGGCCAACCCTCCTGACCAAGCATGGGCAGACAGGCTCCACCAGGACGTGTGAGGTCGGCGGCAAGCAACGCAACCCCAACGTCACCACGATAGAGTGACAGCCTCGGCTCTTTACCGTCCACCGTGCCACGGGCTAACTCGGCCGCTCGGTGAGTCATGTCTGTGGCTCGTTGCAGCCACTCGAGCCCGCCCGTCTGCCGGTAGACATCGAGCAGGGCGTACGCACGGCCGGCGAGTCCGCAACACAGGTGCGTGGTGGTGCCGGAGTCTTCCCACGCATTCCATGCCGTTTGCTCGGCGAGTATCGTGAACTCCGAGCGACCGAAGGAGCGGTGCGCCTGCGTCCAGAGAAACACGAAACCGGCGCTGCCGTTGCACCAACCGGACATGTACCGCCCGGCATGATCCGTCCCGTCCTCCGCCAACCACGGCCACCGGATTCCTCGCCCTTTGTGCTCCGCCCACTCGCTCAACTCGTCCAGGCCAGGTTCCACCTCCGGCGGCACCGGCACACGGGCCGACTCACACCATCGCATCGTCGCATAGAGTATCCCCGCTCGGCCGTGTGCCATGCCGAGGTTCCGGAGTGCGGCGTGTGGCCGAGGAGACTTCCGTGTTCCGGGCCAGATTTCCGCCAACGTTGCATCGCCAAGGTCGCGGAGGCGTCGTCCCGCCCGCGAATCCGCTCTGGGAAGGGCCTCCAGTAACAGTGACGAGACGAGCAACGTTCCGCTCCGGCCCAACGTGAGGTCGAGCGTCGTGCACTCCCCGTCCGATGCGTTCACAAACTCGAGGATGGCACCTTCGCATGCCCGCAAATCACCCATGGCCCGAGCGATGAGCGCCCGAACGGCGTGTACACCCGACGCGTTATGGAACGGGGAGATGTCCCCAATGGCATCGGAAGGCCCCTCAGCGCCCTCTTGGCGCGCGCCACCGTCACGCAGCGATCGTTCGGCTTTGGCAAGCCAGTGGTCGGCGTGGAACAGCAGCCGGGAATCACCCCGAATGCATGCGATGCGGTAGAGCGCGTAGCCGACACCGGCCGCACCATACCACACCGAGAACGGCTCCGCTCGATCCGCGACGCCGGAGTCCATGCTCCCGGGCGCGCTGATTCGCTCGAGCCATTCGTCCAGCAAGACATCCGACGGCTCGGTTCGCTTCGGGCCGGTGCGCTGGGGCACCTTTGGAGGACCTATTTCGTCCCACGCGTCCAGAAAGGCCTGCATCGACGGGAACCGGTCAGCCGGATTCTTGGACAGCGCAATGCCCAACACATCCTCCACCTGCGGCCAGGCGGTGCGTCCCCGACTCGCGAACGGCAACGGTCGCTCGTAGGCGATTTGCCGCAACATCTGTTGCTCCTCGACCGAGAAATCCAGATAGCGCTCACCGGTGAGGAGCACGTAGAGCAACGCTGCAACCGCATATTGCTCGCCCGCCTCACTCACGGGAGGACGCGCGTCGCCGTCCAGGCGTGCCACCGCATATTCCGGTTCGAAGTAATACGCGACACCGCCCCGTGACGCTTTGGAGGTCGCGCCCTCGACCTCCATCCCTCTGGACAATCCAAAGTCGAGGAGGGTCGGCGCACCGTGCCGATCGACAAGAATGTTTCTCGGATGGACGTCACCATGAATCACACCTGCACCGTGCAGTTTCGCGTAGGCGGCGAGGAGGCGTGAGCAGAGTGCGAGTAATGCACGGGTCGCCTCGGTAGTGTTCGCATTGCGGAGTTCAGCCGCGACCGCCCGCGGCGAGACACCGGAGCGCCACTCGGACGCGACATAGTGACGCCCATCGACGTCGCCAACCTCGAGCAGCTTTGCTGTGCAGTCCCCCATCATCCGTTCTAGGACGCTGGCTTCACGTTCGAGCAGCGAGTCGCCTCTGGGTGTCCCCGCGTGTCTAACGATCTTAATGGCGGCTGGGCCTTTTCCCCTGGAACGGCCCTGATACACCTCGACGTCTTCCATGACGTGCACCGGGCGCCGAATCTCGAACGAGCCCACGACATCGCCGCGAGCAAGTGTCGGTGTCACATCGCGGGAATCGGAGGAATCGACGGACACGAGGAAGCGGGCGTCGATACACTCTCGCAACATCTGATATGCCGAGGCCAACACGTCGCGCGCATCGAGTCCGCTGCCTCGGCTGTACGCGAGTATCCCGTCGATGATGGTTCGCTCTGTGCGAAATTCGCTGAGCAGCGCCGCACCGGCGGCGGCGACGATCTTGGAAGGGACACGCCCGTGGCGCCGCGTCAGGGCGAAGTCCTCATCCTGAACGTCGAGCTTCTCGCGAATCTCATGTGGCAACTCGGTGACCGACACGAGCAGCACGTCTTGAGCAAGCACGACGGGATCAGTGATCGCCACGGTCATCCCGCCAGATGGTTTCGCGCGGGGTCCATGTCTTGGGATCGACCCCTTCCAACCGTATGCGCCCCAGAGCGAACCGCCACGCCGGGACAGCGGCATCTGCGTGCCGCGCCGCGACGATCGCCGTCGCAAGGTGGTCCGTAACCCATCGACGCCAACTCACTCTCCCGTGCCAACTGGATGCTCCCTCGCCGCCGGGAGGGTCGATCCCCCAGGACAGCAAGCCGTCACCTCCGATGTCCGCCGTAAACGGCACACCATGGGGCTGCATACCGGCCAACACTCGCCGCAATTCGTCGGCCACCTCGTGCAGCACTTCGAGACCGTTGCAGTACACGATCAGCTTGTCGGGTCTCAGCAACCCGAAGACGTCTTTGCCGACTTTCACCATGGAGATCCCTGGCCGGCCCACGACGCACGCAACAGCGCGTAGGGCCTCCGGCAAGCCATCGAGGGCAGGACTCACATAAAGCTTGAAGACCCCACGGTCCGAATCGCGGTCGGTGTACTCCTCGGGAACACGCCATCGGAGCCACGACAAGCTTTGCGTCGCGCTGGGAGTCGCTGCCCCCTCCTGTCGGATGAGCGTCGCCGTGTCTCCGTAGCGATCGAGTTCCAAGAAGTCAGCCACGTCATGCGGTGTGGGAAACCGCCGATGCAAGTCGGACGAAGCAGGCTCCGTATTGAATCGATACAGCCGTTGTGCTAGGGCAATCGAGTCGGATTCGGGATGAGCGTCGGCGTAGCGGAGAGCGTCCAACGAGAGCTCGGCGAGACGACCATCGGCTTCGAAGTCCGCATCGTCATCGAACAACAATGGGAAAGCCCGCGCCTCGGAGACAAACTCGCCCTTCCACTCGATCTCGAGCACGCCGTCCAGCACGAGGATGGCGACCGCGGACGCGCCGTCGTCGCCGAGTCGGCGGCGGATGTCATCAGGTACGCGGCCGGGGTCTCGCAGGCGGCGAAACAGCTCCGCAGCGTCTCGCCCCACGGACTTGACGGTACGCGCTTCCCCCTCCCTCGGGCGAAGAACTCCGTAGAATTCAGGATCCTCTTGGAATTCTCGGAGGCGAGATTGTTGCGCTGGTGGAATCTCGCTGAACGGGATGAGCTCGTAGTGCGGAGCGGAGCGGAACCGCCCCTCGAGCATCGCGGCTCTCAGAACCGCCCGAGTAGACAACCGCTACCCCGACGGTTCTAAGAGCCACCTGCGGCCAATCAACGGAAATCTTAGTGTAGCTAACCCTTGAGGGCAGTATCGAGCTGCTCATGGAGTAGCTCGTAATCCCGCTCGCTCCAGGCCGCTCCCACTGCTTCCCGGGTGGATTCGCCGTCGCAGGCGACTTCCCTGGTGGACTCGCCGTCGCAAGCGGCCTCCCTGGTGGATTCGCCGTCACAGGCGACTTCCCTGGTGGACTCGCCGTCGCAGGCGACTTCCCTAGTGGACTCGCCGTCGCACGCCACTGTCGACTCGCCGCCCGGGAGCACCGAGATCATCAGGTCCTTCGTCTTGAACCGGTTCACGTATCTACCCTCCGAATGTGGAACTGTCCGCGCCACATGCGACGCACGACTGCGGGCCTGGCCGGTATCACTAGAGGAGGCCGTGGGGGCCGCAGGTCAGACGCACATATAGGATTTTGCCCTGCGGGCGTCAAGTGAACCGCGTGATTCCTGGAGCCACTCGCTGCGGGTAAGCCGGAAACGCACCAGGTGTCAGCCCTGGGTGAGTTCGGCAGCCTCACTCATTGCACTCGACCGCAACATACAGGCATGGCACGTGCCGCAAGGATGGGGTATGTCGTCCGCGAACCGCGGACTTCGGCAGGTCCAAGCCAGGGCAACGAGCTCCTTGGGAAGCTCGGCGATAATCTCGGCTTTGCTCAGGCCCCGTTCGACGATGGGCATGGCGATTTCTTCGTTGAGGTCAGCGCTGACGACACTTTGACGCAGGGCGCGCCAGAGGTCTGTTGTCACATTTCTCTCTTGGCGGTCGCGAACTTGGGCTCGCTGAAGATCCTCGGCGCACCATCCCAGGGCGACGGTGATGCGCCGGTCCTTTAGGTTGAGGGCAACCTTGGAGGCCACCAGAAGCTGCAGATCGGAGTCCCATCCCACGTCTGGGAAATCCAAGTCGAAACGCGATTTCGAATACTCGAAATCGCGTAGGTTCTGCTTGCACCAAGCGACAATGCTTTCACTTGCCGGATCCTCCCCGGGCCAACGTTGCCAGTGCGGATAGCGGACAGAAACGTGGTGTGCATGAACCGGGTGATTCGTGTCTCGAAGGTAGTGGTGAAGCAAGTACGTGCTGTCGATCCCTCCGGAGAACATCAGGAGGATCGTTTCTGACTTGGGGTTACCCGTCATGTCGAGAGCGTGTCACTGATCAAGGACGATTCTACTAAGCCACCACTCATTATAGAGCAGCCATTGCCTGAGCCTGCTGTGACGCTTGCCACCGCGCAAGCCTCTCACGCATGTTGCCCACTATGTCCGACGCCGTCACCCGCTTGAACACAGCCCTCGCAGGCCGTTACGCCATCGAGCGCGAGCTCGGTGAGGGCGGCATGGCGACAGTCTACCTCGCCGATGACCTCAAGCACGAGCGCAAGGTCGCGCTGAAGGTCCTGAAGCCGGAACTCGCCGCCGTAGTCGGTGCCGAGCGGTTCCTGGCCGAGATCAAGACGACGGCCAACCTGAAGCACCCGCATATTCTGCCGCTTTTCGACTCCGGTCAGGCGGACTCCTTCTTGTTCTACGTGATGCCCTACCT
Source organism: Gemmatimonadota bacterium (assembly GCA_039590375.1). Taxonomy (GTDB): domain Bacteria; phylum Gemmatimonadota; class Gemmatimonadetes; order Longimicrobiales; family Gaopeijiaceae; genus UBA822. Next base: position 3,590 of record JBDHFN010000041.1, on the reverse strand, counting down.
CGAGGGGGAGACCCTCCGCGACCGCATCGACCGCGAGAAGCAACTTCCTGTGAATGACGCGGTGGCTATTGCCTTGAGGGTCGGCGGTGCACTCCAGCACGCGCATACGCAAGGTGTCATCCACCGCGACATCAAGCCCGCCAACATTCTGCTCCAGGACGGCGAGCCAGTGGTGGCGGATTTCGGGATCGCGCTGGCTCTCGGTGTCGCGGGCCATAACCGCCTCACCGAAACCGGCCTCAGTGTGGGCACACCGTTTTATATGAGCCCAGAGCAGGCTACAGGTGATCAGGCGGTAGGCTCCTCGACCGACACCTACGCGCTCGGGTCCGTGCTGTACGAGATGTTGGTCGGTGAGCCGCCTTACGCCGGAGCGACCGCGCAAGCAGTGCTCGGCAGGATCATCGCGGGCAAGCCCGTTTCGGCCACGGAGGAGCGTCCGTCGATTCCAGCGAACGTCGACGCGGCCATCCGGAAGGCTTTGGAGAAGCTACCAGCCGATCGGTTCTCTTCGGCACAGGAGTTCGTGAGGGCGCTGGGGGATCAGCACTTCCGGTATGGGGAACCGGCGACGACGGGTGGCCGTGCCGCCGTGCGCCCTTGGAATCGGCTGACGATGTCTTTCGCGGCCCTCGCCGCCGTCCTCACGCTCACGCTCGGCTGGATGCTCCAACGCCCCGAATCCCCAGAGCTTGTACAAAGGTTTTCGCTGGCCCTAGAGGAGGGACAGTATCCCATCGAGTGGTTGAGCCTCTCTCCCGACGGTTCGGCGATGGTGTCGGGTTACCCGAACGAGAATGGAGAGGGGCGGCTTTGGTTGAGACGCTTCGACGGCGATCTCGCGTCGACGCCGATTCCCGGAACGGAGGGGCCGACTTCCGACCCGATCATCTCTCCGGACGGCGAGGAAGTAGCGTTCGTCCAGGACGGACTCCTCAAGGCCGTGGGTCTTGAGGGCGGAGTGGTTCGCGTGCTGGCGGCCTCCGTCCAGTGCTGCCCGCGCTGGGGACCCGACGGATTCGTTTACTACACGGACGCCAGTCAGGGCATCAGCCGTGTTCCCGTTACGGGCACAGGTGGTGAGGGTGAGCCGGTCATCCCGCGCGATCCGGGTGACGACGTCGTCAGGTATTTCCAGATTCTGCCCGGCGGCGAGGTGGCGGTGTTCTCGGTTCGGGGACCGCCATGGCGCATCGAGGCGATTCGGCTGGACAGCGGGGAGCGAAATGTCGTAGTACGAGGGGGTACGCGGCCTTATTTCGCACGGACAGGCCACCTGGTCTACGGGACGTTGGAGGGCCAGATTTTCGCGGCTCCGTTCGATGACGAAGCCATGGAGCTCACAGGGCCAGCGGTTCGTCTCATTGACGGGATGTACGTCCGTCTTTCGGATCCGAGCTTCAGCTTGTCGGACTCGGGGACGTTGGCCTATTGGGTGAGTCCGCGGCAGTCCCAGAGACCCGTGTGGGTCGATAGAGACGGTCGAGAAGCACCGCTGAACGTGGATCGGCAAGACTTCTTGTATCCCCGCCTCTCGCCTCAGGGGGATCGTCTCGCCGCTGCGGTCGTGGCGGAGAACGACACTGACCTGTGGGTGTTCGATCTGGACCGCGGTGCGGAATCCAAGATCACCTTCGGAGGGAGGAATCAGTTCTTTCCTGTCTGGACCCCGTCCGGGGACAGCTTGACGTTCTCCGACGGCACGGGAATTCCGAACACGATTTACCTTGCCCCATCCGACGGGAGCGGAGGGGTGGACACGCTGCTGGCGCGGGAAGGGCTGCAGTTTCCCATGTCATGGTCGAGAGACGGGCAGACGCTCGCCTACTATGAAAGCCATCCGGAAACGCTACGGGATTTGTGGGTCCTCGCCACGGAAGGTGAGCCGGAACCCTTCCTAATCACGCCGTTCGAGGAGCGCGCGCCGGCCTTCTCGCCCGACGGTCGCTGGCTGGCATACGTGTCCACCAAATCGGGCCAGAATGAGGTTTACATGCAGCCCTATCCCGGCCCCGGACCGGAGCTCGTCATTTCCATCGCGGGTGGCACCGAGCCAGTTTGGTCGCCGGATGGTTCGGAGTTGTTCTACAGGAGCGCTGACCTGATGATGGTGGTGGACCTCGCAGACCCGGCTAGGCCTGGGACGCCCGAAAGGCTCTGGGTTGATCGCTACGTGCGTGATCCCAACGGCAACGCCGCACCCAATTACGCCATCGACGTCGACGGCCAACGCTTTGTCATGCTTCGAGCGGCGGTGGAGAATGACAATGAGCTGATTGTCGTGCTCAACTGGACAGAGGACCTGAAGCGCCTAGTGCCCAACTGACCCATCGAAAGCCGCTACCCCGAGATGATCATGCCCAGCCGCAAAGACTTGCTCGAAAGAAACAGCGCGTTCGCCGCGGACTTCACAGGTGGAGAGCTACCGATCCGACCCCGGTACAGACAGCTCGTCCTATCCTGCGTCGATGCGCGAGTGGACCCCGCCTACTATCTGGGGCTCGAGCTCGGGGACGCCCTGGTGATGCGCACGCTGGGGGGAAGAGTCACCGACGGTGTCGAAGAGGGCATCGCCGTGCTGGCGAACCTGATGGCCGCCATGGGAGCGACCGACGCCCCCGCCCTCGACGTTCTCATCGTTCATCACACGGACTGCGGACTCGAACGTCTGGCTGATGAGGACCGGCGCAGGAAGCTCAGCCAGATGTCCGGGGTCGATGAGGGCGTGCTCGACGCACTCGCAATCCGCGACCATGACGAGGCGCTGGAGGCCGACGTGCTTCGCCTCCGCGGCTCGAAGATTCTGCCCGAGGGCGTGACCGTGTCGGGCTATCTCTACGACCACGCGAGCGGCAGGCTCACCGAAGCCCACCCGGCCGACTGAGCTGGGGATGCAGTAGGGTCGAGTGAAAGGCACGCAGCCTGCTGCAGGCAAAGAGCGGTCGCCTTCCGGCCCGCAGAATGGTGATCTTGCTCCGCGTTACGTCCCCACTTAGCGTGAGCATTCCCTCCCCCTACTCCATAGGCTTCTCATGAACGCTCGCATCGCTAGAGAATCGGCCCTCCTCCTCGCGCTCCTTCTTGTCGGCGCTCTTGGAGGCCCAGCGATCTCCCCGGCGGGCCAGGTATCCGCCCAGACCGACTCTTTCCGAGCCCGTCTGTCGCCTCTGCCCGTCAACGGTGGCACGGTCACATCGATCACCGGACTCGGACAGGTCCGAGCCACGCTCGACGGGAACCGGCTCAGCGTCGTGGGCACGTATAGGGGAATGAGCTCACCCGCCACCGCGGCGCACCTTCACGTGGGCCCGCCGGGCCAGCCGGGGCCCGTGGCACAGCCACTCGACGTAACCACCTCACCAGAAGGGGCAGTCTCCGGGCTGGCCGAGCTCACCGATGAGCAACTCGATGCTCTCCAGTCGCAGTCCCTCTACGTCCAGATCCATAGTGAGGGGAACCCGGGAGGCGAGCTTCGGGGATGGATCTTCAGCATCGAGACGGTGGGCGAAGTGGCCGCCAACATGGAGTCGGAGTCTCTCACCGTGGCCGACCTGACGCGGGACTTCGTGCCGGTCACGGACGAGATGCTC
>JBDHFN010000040.1:0-26681 GCA_039590375.1 Gemmatimonadota bacterium | reverse complement strand
CTGGATGGTCATGCCACACCATAAGTCGGACTTCGGAAAGCTCGCCGACGAGGATGGAGCGCTGCGCGCGCTGACCCCTCAGGGGCTCGCTCCGGGCCAATACAGCATCCCATACGCCACGTCCCCCAAGGATTTCCAGGACCCGGAGATTGCGCGCAAGTTCGAGGAGGGGCCGGTGGGCTTTCTGACCGTCGTCCCATCGGGCGCGCCGACGATGGGGAGCAAGATCATGTTGTCCTTCGTCTTCTATGTCCTGATCAGCATGGTGGTTGCGTACTTGGCGAGCCGTACACTGGATCCAGGCGCCGATTACCTCGGCGTGTTCAGGGTGACCGGTACGGTGGCGTGGCTCGCGTACGGCGCTGCCACGGTGCCGGATGCGATCTGGTTCGGGCGACCCTGGTCCGGAATCGTCAAGGGGCTGTTGGACGCGCTCGCCTATGGGCTTCTCACCGCGGGATTCTTCGGTTGGCTTTGGCCGGCATGAGGCACACATGACTCCGAGCGGGGGACCCATGACGCTCGAGGCGATGGTCCGTGCGGAATAACGCTGAGAAAATCCTGACCGTGCTGGTCACGCCGTTGGCCTTTGCCTGTGCCGGCAGTGGCATGCTGGTGCCCGTCTTCCTCCCCGGAGAGCGGATGGATTGCCTCTTCGAGGTGGTGGGCGAATTGACCGTGCAGGGGCCCTTTCGGGGCGAAGACGACGGTGATGGAGCGTCCCGAGAGGCCATCCTGCAATCTGTTCGGCTCGACGTGGGTCGAGAGGCGGCCGGCTCGGGCGCGGACGCGGTCATGGTCCGCGAACTCTTGTACAACCGGGATGCTACGACGGTCGAGACCGACGCTCCCGAGATCGTCGCGGTGGAGGGTATGCTCGTCTCGTTCGTGGATCAGACCTGCATACCACGCGAGTAGACGGAAGACGGACCAGCGAGCTGGGCTCGACTTCAGCTTGAGGGAAAGAAAAAAACGGGGGAGGACGATGCCTCCCCCGTTAGCCGGTACGCGACCGACCGCCTGTTAACCGCGTCTTCGGAAGGGACGATCGCCACTTCGAGTCGACAAGTCGATTTCGAAGGTATCATCGCCCACGGTCATGGTGGCCAGGTTCGTACCGTTGAAGGTGATCACCACAGTACGGCTTTTCGTGACGTCCCCGTTGGGTCCATTGACGATGGTGACGGTCACCATGCGTGTTATGGTGCCCGACAGGGGCCAGGAATCATCCGTCCGCGGCACAGGGTGGACGACGTTGTCGATGACCGACGTGCTCACCATGTCGTAGGTCCTGGTACCGTCCTCGTCCGAGTGCTGGCTCCCAGTCACCGTGGCGCTTCCAGTACCGTTTACGGTGCGGGTCGTCTCTTCGCCCTCGAGCCCCGTGATCATGAGGTCACGCGAGCGCGTCCCCGTCGCCGTCCAGGAGTCGCGAGAGAACTCGTGGCTCGCCTCGATGACCAGGTGAATCGACGCCGTCGTGAGCGGATCCCGGGACGCCTGCTCGTTCCCGTCCGCGTCGAAGAACGTGGCGGTGTGCGTCACGGTCCGTGTGTCGGCTCCACTGGGCGCCAGAACGGCCCCGGGGCCGAACAACAGACCCATATCATCCAACTCGTCGATGGCTGCGTCTGCCGAGATCATGGCGACGTCGAGGGTGAGGCTGTCCTCGACGGCGTCGGGCCCGACCGTGTCGCTACAGGCCGCCAGCGCAAGGACGCCGAGGGTCAGGGCTCTCGATTTCATACAGTGTTTCATTTCCCACTCTCCTCAATACGGCTCGAATGCCGAACGAAGCATCCGATCATCCCTTCCAACCGGCTTAGACCTTCCGGGGGACGGGAACGTTAAGTCGGGCTACGTTGAGTGAGCTGACGCCGAGTGGGGCGCACGCTGGGTGGGCTCACGCTAGGTGGGCTTACGCTAGATGGGTCGACGTCGGGTGGGTCAGAGAATCGTTGCACTCTCGATTCGGTCAAGCTCGGGGAACTCGGCGTCGAAGTACTCGGCGCCGCGTGCGAGCGCCCTCGCCTGGTACACACCGTTGCCCCGTGGTGGACCGTCTCCGTAGCCCGCGTACAGTCCATCCACCACGTCCATCCCCTCGATGACCTCGCCGAAGGGGGCGAAGCGGTCGTCGAGGCCGGGGTTGTCCTTGTGGTTGACGAACACCTGCGTCGTCCGGCTGTTGGCTCCCGAGCGGGCGAAGGACACGCGGCCCCGCGTGTTCGACTGGGTGACGGGATCGTCGAGGAGTAGCTCCCTCTGCCAGACGACGTTGACATAGGGATTGTCGTGGATGCCCCATCCGGCCGTGAAGTCCTCCAGCACCCTGTGGAAACGGACGCCGTCGTACCATCCCCGCTTTACGAGGTTGTAGAAGCGGTCGGCTCCAAGCGGCGCCCAATCACGGTGCACCTCGATGACGAAGACCCCCGCGGTCGTTTCGAGGCGGGTCCTGAAGACATCCGGAGCCGTCTCGTTGAACTGGCTGGCGCGCAGAAGCGGGTCCTGGAGCCGCGGATCCTCAGGCTCATCAGCGTCTCCCGAGCAGGCCCACAGCAGGCCCACGGCGAGCACGGAAAGGGCCGCGAAGCCGCGCCCTCGACTCAAGACCCTGGTTCCCTTCAGGACCCTAGTTCCCTGGTGCGTCGGAGTTAGGGACTCCGGCTACCCGGCCTGGACGCCGCCGTCTCCGACGTTTGCGCCGTTCGTCATCGTCACCCCGGCGGAACTCGATCGTCAGGTCTCCCACGACCAGATTCTCGAGGGCCTCCAACTCGTTCGAATCCTCGAGTACCTCCAACTCCTCGATGGCCTCGTACATTCGCTCGAGATCACGCAACTCGCGTGTCTCACGCCGGAGTTCTTCCACCGTGGCCTTCAGTCGCCCCAACTGCTCCCGATCGAGTCCCTTCGGTCCCCGCCTGTCGAAGACCTCGACATTGAGCTGCTCCGGCTCGACGATGATCGCCTCATGCACCACCTGGCGGCCCTCGGAGTCCAGGCTCCGGCCCGGCTCCACGATGACGGAGCGGCGCAGGACCCGGACCCTTGCAGACGAGTCATTCGTGTCGGGCCCTCGACTTTGCGCAAAAAGGCTCGTCAGTCCCAAGCCGAGGCCTGCGCCACCGACGATCGCCGCGAGCGCCACGAAATCCGAGGTACGTTTGCCCATTCGAGACTCCTGTGTCTGAACTCCGTCCGAATCCGGGGGACACCCCCGAACCTGCCGCCGCCGGCCGTCTTGCCGCAACCCCTCCAGATGAGACGGGGAATCGTCTCGTATGGTTGTCCGGCGCCCGGTCCGGTGCGGACGATTCGTCCTTTCCGCACGGGCCTTACCGGCGCTTGAACGTTCCCGTCTCCTCCACCTCGACCCGGTGTCCGTTGATTCTCGGGGGGATTCGTCCGGCCGCGCGGCGGTCCTCCACGTAGACTTTCAAGCACGGCTTTCCCTTGGATAGCCCGATGGCGGTTCCCGTCACGCCCGGGCGGTCGATCACCGCCTTGGTAAGCTTACTGAGTGCAGCCTTCATTTCTTCGACGTCCCTCTCCGAGGTCTCCACTCGATGTCGGCTTCCGTCTCTGCTTGCGTCGCCCTTCGTCTCTACCCGTGCCGCCCTTCGTCTCTACCGGTGTCGCCTTCCGTCGATCCGCCCGGGGTCAGCTCCCGTCGATCTGCACCTCGAAGCGCTCCAACACGAGGTCGATCGGGTTGGCGATGGTGTGCGTATTGCTTCCCGCGAACAGTAGTCCCACCGGTCGACGATCGTTGCGGCCGCTCGACTGCGTGACCACCAGGGACCCCGAGTCTCCGCCTTGGCTAAAGCGCCCGTCGGTGATGAGGATCTGGTCGACGAAGCGCACCCTTCCCGTGTTGTAATTCACGTTGATGGTGGCGTTGAGGCCGCTCACAAGGCCGGTGGTCAGACCGGTGGTACGACCATACTTCTGGACCGCTTGCCCGAGCGTCGCGCTCGTCGTCCCTGTCCGGGGTTCGCCGTAGCCGTCCTCCGGAGTGCTCGTCCCCAGATTGTCGGAGGAGGTGAGCGCGATCGCCGCGTCGATTCGGTTATCCGGACACGTCAGTACCGCGCAGAACCGTAGGCGCTCGAAGTCGTGCAGGGTGCCGATGGAGTTCGCTGGATCCGTCCCTCCGTCTACCCGCCCCGGCTGGAGGATGTCATCTCCCCGACTCGCGTCGTTCCGGTTTGCGAACACGTGGTTGTTGCTGAGAGCGAACGTGCGCTCGCCGTCGGTGACTCGCGCGCCGATGGTTCCGGCCGTCACGGCCGGCTGTCCCGCTGACACGCCGATGGGCACCGGACGCGGAAAGCGGCCTCTCCGGTCGACGGGGTTGTCCGCTTCAACGGCGCGGGGTCCATCCCCGAGCGCCCAGAATTCACCGGTGATCTCGGTGCGGACGGGGGTGCCTTCGAGCATCGCGGGTAGGCCCAGAACACCAGGCCGAGAGGTGTAAACGAGCACGACCGGAGCGCCGTCCATGCCGAGGCCCACGGCTGTACCCACCACGCCGTCGATTCCAAGCAGATCCGGAGTGAAGGCGTCCTGTGTGGCGATCGCGGCGGAAAAGGCGTCCTGCGTCGCACCGAGGCCCAGTCGCGCGCGCAATCGCTCGCCGAGCGCGGAAGGGGAGGGAAGGAGAAGCTCAGCGAGCAGGGCCCCCGCAAACGTGAGCTTGGACCAACGCCCCCATCGTTTCATCGAACCGCCCCAGTCCCCGCAACGCTTTCGGCCATGCTCGCAGACCCCGTGCTAGACACTCTCGTCGACCCCATACCGAACCCCTTCGCCTCCACCCGTCCCTACTACATACGGGCGAACCATGGAGGAAGGTTCCAATTGGGCTGGATCCACCTGCTGGAGGCTGACCCATTGCCTCATTCATGCGGCGATCCAAGTTTCCGAATGACGGCGGCGCCGGCATCGTCCGGGGCAGGGCCGTGAGCACTCTCTCGTTCTGAGGAAGAGATGGCCCATGCATGTGAGTGCGCCAGATGAGGCGGGGTTCCGAGACACCAATGCGCGGGTACGCATGATGAGTTGCATCCGCGGCGGCGCGCTTGCCGCGTGGGCGGTGGTGGTGGGGTGTGGTGGGGCGTCCTCCGAGGGGAGTGTCGGCGGGGTCCCTTCACCTGTTGGGGCCGGCGGAACACTTCCGGCGGGCATGACTTCACTCGTTCGCTCCGTCGATGCTCTTCCGGTATATGACGAAAATGGGAGGGCGTACGATCCTCCGTTTCTCGGTGGCTTCAACGTGCCCCGTCCACAGTTCGCAGACATCGACGGCGATGGGGACGTCGATCTATTCCTTCAGGAACGCTCGGGCGAGTTGATGCTGTTCGAGAACGTGGGAGGGCCGACCCGGCCCGAGTTCGTGTGGCGCACAGACCGATATCAAGACCTGCCCGTGGGGGAGTGGGCCCGGTTCGTCGACTTCGACAGCGATGGTGACCTCGACCTTCTGAGCGAGCGGCTCTTCAGCTACGTGCAGTACTTCCGCAATGACGGAACGGCTCTGGCCGCCGCGTTCACGCCCGTCGGTGATTCCGTCCGGGACGTAGCGGGCGAACCGGTCTTCGCGGACCGTCAGAACATTCCCAACGTCAACGACATCGACTGCGATGGCGACTGGGATCTGTTCCTCGGCCGCGTCACCGGCACACTCAGCCGCTTCGACGTGGCCGGGTCAACGGATGACGGCGCCCCCGTGTTCCGGTTCTTGGAGGATCGCTTTCAGGACATCGAAATCGTAGCGCAGTTGGGCAGCATGCACGGCGCCAATTCGATGGCCTTCGCGGACATCGACCAGGACGGAGACCTCGACTTCTTTTGGGGCGATTTCTTCGAGCCCGGCGTCCTGTTCGTGGAAAACACGGGTTCGTGTGAAAATCCAAACCTTCGCTCGGACCCGCGGCCTTTCGTGGTGGACGACACGATCAGGACGAGCGGGTACAACGTGCCGGTTCTCGAAGACGTTGATTCCGACGGTGATCTCGACCTCTTCGTGGGCGTGCTCGGCGGTGCCTTCAATCCGAATCTGACGACCACCCGAAATTTCCACTTCTACGAGCAGGTCGACGGGAACTTCCTCCACCGGAGCGAGCGCTTCGTCTACACGGTTGATGTCGGAAGCGAGAGTATTCCGTCCTTTGCAGACCTGGACGGCGACGGCGATCTGGACATGCTTCTCGCGAACAAGTTGGACCCGGACGACACGCAGACCTCCCGTCTGGCCCACTTTGAGAACGTGGGCTCGCAGCGAGATCCTTCGTTCCTGCAGCGGCCTCATATACCACTCTTCACCATGTATCACTATGCGCCGGCGCTGGGCGACCTGGACGGTGACGGTGACCTGGACATGCTCGTCGGCACGTGGAACCGGGGTGTCGGGCTCTACCTGAATCAGGGCACGCGTGCTCAGCCGGAGTTCGTCCTCGAGGACACGACGCTCGTTCGGCTCACGCGGGGGAGTAACAGCACACCCGCTCTGACCGATGTGGATGGCGACGGGGATCTCGATCTCTTTATCGGGGAGTCGTCGGGCGAACTCAATTTCTACCGCAATGTCGGTACGCAGGGGGCTCCGTCCTTCGACCTCGTGACCGATCGCTTCGCGGAGATCGACGCGGGACGGCGGAGCTTTCCGACGTTCGCCGATGTCGACGGTGACGGCGACGACGACCTGCTCCTCGGTCGGGAGGAGGGTGGCGTGCTTCTCTACCGAAGGGAGGGCTCCGCGGCGGACGCCGATCCGCTCTTCGTCTTGGATTCTACCTTCACTCTACCGCTTCCCCGCTACTCCACGCCGTCCGTCGTGGACATCGACGCGGACGGCGACCTGGACGTCTTCTCGGGGGGGCTGGGAGGCGGGCTGATCTTCTTCGAGGGTCGCTGAGGGGCATGGCCCTATAGCATGAAGCCCACGCCCACGAACAGCATGAGGGCACCGGCCGCGGCCAGGAGCGCGTAGGGAAGCTGTGTGCGAACGTGGTCGATATGGTCCGTCGCCGAGGCCATCGACGCCACGATCGTGCTGTCTGAGATCGGCGAACAATGGTCCCCGAAGATCCCTCCGCCCAAAGCGGCCGCCAGGGTGAGTCCGAGGTGTAGATCCAACAGCTCCGCCATCGGGACCACGATCGGGATCATGATCGCGAAGGTGCCCCACGACGTTCCCGTCGAGAAGGCCATGATACACGCGAGCACAAAAACGATGGCCGGCACCAAGCCAGGATTCACGTTCGCTTCCGCCACCTGAGCCAGCCACACGCCCGTCCCCAGGGCCTGCTGCGTTCCCGAGATCGAAAAAGCCAACGCGAGCACGATCACCACGGGTGTCAGACCCTGGATTCCCTTGATCGTATAGTCGGTCACCTCACGGAAGGTCATGATCCCCTGCGCCCGATACATGAAGGCCGCGAGCAGGATTCCCACGATCACTCCCCACAGCACGGCGTCCGAGCCACTACCCTGCAGCATCTCCCCGTCTCCGGTGATCCATAGGACGAGGGGCACCGTGGTGACCATGGCGATGATGGGAAGCAGCATGTTGACGGCCCGTCGCGGTATACCCTCCTTCGGTTCCAACATTGAAACGTCCGAGGACATCATCGGTTCGGCGCCCTCACGCAGCAGGGTTCCCTCTTCCTGGATTCGGCGCTCGGCTTCCCGCATGGGTCCGATGTGCCAGTCGGTCAGTGCCACGAAGACGACCAGGATTATGGCGAGGATCGCGTAGAAATTCAGAGTGAGGGCGGAGAGGAGCACGCGGTTGGGCTCGGCGACGTTCTGCGCGGCCAGGAGCGTCACGATGTAGGCTCCCCAGGCGTTGATCGGGATCAGAAGCTGCTTTGGCGCGCACGTGGCGTCGAGGATATAGCTCAGTTTTTCACGCGAAACTCTTGCACGATCGAAGAGTGGGCGCGAAACGGAGCCTGCCACCAGCAGTCCGAAATTCGATTCCAGGAACAGACACATGCTGGTTCCGATGGCGAACAGTCGCACGGCGCGGCGGCTCTGGCCCAGCCGCTTTCGCTCGGCCCAGTTGGTGAATCCCTCCATGCCACCCGACGCCTGCGTCAGAGTGATGATGGCACCGATCAGCGCGGAGAAGACGAGCGTTCTGGCGTTACCGGGGCTGGTGATCGCGTCCAGGAAGGTGTTTACGCCGTCCACCAGTCCCACGATCGGATTCCACGAGTTCATGATGGTCCAGCCCAACCAGACGAAGAGGGCCAGCGAGATGTAGACCTCCCGAGTCTTGATGGCCAGGGCGATGGCAACCACGGGTGGGAGAATCGAAAGCCATCCGATGGTCTCCATACCGTCTATTCGCTGTCCACGATGCGCACTTCATCCGGCCCGTTGGGAACCACACACAGGAACTCGAACTCCTCCGGACCGAGGGACTCGTACCAGTGAGGCACCCCGGCCGGGATGAAGACGACGTCCCCCTGAGCGACCTCGATCACGTCCTGGCCGATCCCAATGCGGGCGGCACCGCCCAGCACGTACTGCTCGTGCTCCACCGTGTTCGTGTGATTCGGCATCCCCCCGCCCGGCTCCATGACAAAACGCCGCATCGAGAAATTCGGACCCTCCTCAGGGCCGATCAGGACTTGTCGGACGGTGCCGGAGCCGGCACGCACGGGCTCGGTCGGGACTTCGTTCGTTCTCTTGTAGGACACGTGCTCACTCCTCCGGTATCGGTCGCGGAAATCATTGGTATCCGGCTTGGATGCTCGTACGATGTCCTTCGGTGGATGATCCCGTCAACAGGAGAATGGAACCGTGGCAGAGGAAGACAAGCTACCACACGCGGGGCTGACCGCCGTGGGACAGATCGCGGTTACGGTCGAGGACGTCGAGCGGGCCACGGCGTTCTATCGTGACGTGCTGGGCGTTCCGTTCCTGTTCGACGCGCCCGGGCTCGCGTTCTTCGACCTCGGCGGGACGAGGCTGATGCTGGGTCGTCCGGAGGGCGTGGGACAGTCCTCGTCGATTCTGTACTTTCGGGCGGCCGACATCCAGGCCTCCTGCGAGGCGCTTCTCAGCCACGGCGTGGACTTCATCGAGACACCCCAAGTGGTGCATCGAACGGACCACTACGAGTTGACCATAGGTTCGTTCTACGACTCCGAGGGCAACGTCATGGCGATCATGCACGAAGTAGGCACGATATGATCGCCATTGGGGCTTCAGTGGGGATTCGCCTTCTGATCTGCTGTCCCATCATCGATGGGCCAGAGCCAGGCTGCCCCCCGCACGCCACTCGAATCGCCGTGTACGTTCCGGAGGACCCGTGTTGCGACGTGATCGGTAAAGACGTGCGGAGCCAGGGCTGAGTGCACGTCCTCGGGTAGCGTCGCAAGGTTCGACATACCGCCACCCAGGACCACGACGTCCGGATCGAGGATGTTGATGACGGAAGCCAGACCCCGAGCAAGGCGGTCCGCATAGCGGTCGTATGAGGCTGCGGCAGCTTCGTCTCCGTCGGCCGCTTTGGCCACGATCTCCCGAGTCGAGAGGCGCTGGCCCGTGACCGCGGCGTGGTCCCGCTCCATCCCCGGTCCGGAGACGTACGTCTCTATGCATCCCTTGCGGCCGCAATAGCAGTCCGGCCCGGGCCATTCGCCCTCTTCTGGCCAGGGGAGCGAATTGTGGCCCCACTCGCCACCGATCCCCTGGTGGCCCTCCAAGAGATGCCCGCCGGCCACGATGCCGGCTCCCACTCCGGTGCCCAGGATAACGCCGAACACCACGTGGGCCCCCATGCCCGCGCCGTCGGTGGCCTCGGAGAGCGCGAAGCAGTTCGCATCATTCATTACGCGGATCGGCCTTCGTATGATCGCTTCGAGGTCCTTGTCGAACGCGTGACCGTTCAACCACGTCGAATTCGAGTTCTTCACCACGCGTGTCGCGGGTGACAAGGTCCCGGGGATGCCAACGCCCACCGAGCCACGCCCGGAGTCGCCGCTCGCGGCGCTCGCTTCCTCGTCGAGGAAGACGATGAGCCCCTCGATGGCCAGGAGGGTCTGCTCGTAGGTCTTGGGAGTCGCGATGCGCCTACGCGCGACCTCGGCTCCATCTCGGCTCAGGGCCAGGCCCTCGATCTTGGTGCCGCCGAGGTCGATTCCGATGCGAAAGGTCGCGCCATTCACGCGCCCTCACCGTCCGAGGACACTTCGGCGTCGAGGCCGGCATCGCCTGAGGACGGAGAGGGTTGCGGGGGAGGAAGCGGTTCGGGCGGCCGCGCACCCGAAAGCGCTCCGCCCAAGAGTTGCTCCGTAAAATCCAGCCGGGCGTCTACCGAGTGGAGTCGGGCGGCGAGGTCGGCCACGTCGGCTCTCATCGCCTCGATGTCCTGCGCATCCAATGTGCGGGATCGGCCCCGGGTGGGGGGAGACATCCGACCCACGACCCATTGGGAAAGAAGCATCCCGGCCGCTCCCATCGCGCCGCCGCTCACGAAGAGGGCGAGGGCCCCGATGATGATCTCCGGCTCCATAGCGAACGCTACCCGATTGCGTGAAGCCGGCCACCAACGCGGCCGACAGGGATTCGGTGGAGAGGGGTGGAACTTCCCCCTCCCCGTCCCCGACGAAGATTCCTCCGTTCGGGTTTCGCGGTCCAGCCCCTGGCCGACAACCATCCCCGTTCAGAGGCCGTCACGGTTCGATCACCGTACCGGCTTCGCCGGCGAGCATCTCTCCGATGTCCTCGAGCGCGCCGATCGTTGCCCCCCTTCCCGTGTTCTCCACGAACGTACACGCCGCCTCGACCTTAGGACCCATCGAGCCGACAGGGAAGTCTTGGTGTCGGAAATCGCCTGGAGACGCTCGTACGATGGGGCGCTGCTCGGGTGTACCCCAGTCCGAATAAACCGCATCGACATCGGTGGCCAGGACCAGGCGGTCCGCTTCGACGCCCTCGGCCAGGAGCGCGCTGGCCCGGTCCTTGTCGATCACCGCCTCGACTCCATGCAGTTTTCGCTGATCGTCATAGGCGGTTGGGATTCCCCCCCCGCCCGAGCAGATGACGATGACGTTGTGCTCCAGGAGCCAGCGGACCGGTCGAACCTCGAAGACGCGTTTGGGAAGCGGGGACGGCACCACGCGCCGCCACCCGTCTCCGTCGGGTGCGACGGACCAACCCCGGTCTGCCTCGAGCGAGCGGGCCTCGTCCTCGGTGTAGAGCGGGCCGATGGGCTTTGTCGGCTTGAGAAACGCGGGGTCGTCTCGATCGACCTCCACCATGGTCAGGATGGTCGCGAGAGGCCGTTCGACCGGCAACAGGTTGCCGAGCTCCTGCTCGATCATGTATCCGATCATCCCCTCGCTCTCCGCACCGAGGACGTCGAGAGGGTAGGGGCGCCCGTCTTCGTAGGCCGCCGCCTGCAGAGCCAGGAGACCCACTTGGGGACCGTTTCCGTGCGTGATCACGAGCTCGTGATCGCGCGCGACGGGCGCCAGCGCCTCCGCCGCGATCCGCACGTTCCTCCGCTGGACTTCCGCTGTGGGACGTTCGCCCCTCCGCAACAAGGCATTCCCCCCGAGCGCCACCACGATGCGCATCGAGTTAGCGCGTCAGCCCCCGAGCGTAGCCACCATCACCGCCTTGATGGTGTGCACCCGGTTCTCCGCTTGGTCGAACACGATCGAGTGTTCGGACTCGAACACCTCGTCCGTCACTTCCATACCATCCAGCCCGAACTTCTCGAACATTTCCTCTCCGACCCGCGTCTCCCTGTCGTGGAAGGCGGGCAGACAGTGCAGAAATTTTGCCGGAGGATCGCCGGTCTTGGCCAACACGTCCGCGTTGACCTGATAGGGTCTTAGAAGGTCGATCCGCTCCGCCCACTTCGATTCGGGCTCACCCATCGATACCCACACGTCCGTGTGGAGGAAGTCGGCACCGGAGACGCCCTCATCCACACTCTCGGTCAGAGTGAGCGTTCCGCCCGTGGATTCGATGATTTCCCGGCACCGTGCGACGAGGTTCGCCTCGGGCCAACACGTCTTGGGAGCCACCAGACGAACATCCATGCCCATCTTGGCTCCCCCGACCATCAGCGAGTTGCCCATGTTGTTGCGGGCATCGCCCAGATAGCAGAACGCGACGTCCGACAGTGGCGTCTGGCTGTGCTCCTCCATCGTGAGGAGGTCGGCCAAGACCTGAGTGGGGTGGAACTCGTCGGTCAGGCCATTCCACACCGGCACACCCGCGAACGTGTCCAACTTCTCGACGATCTCCTGCGCGAAGCCGCGGTACTGAATCCCATCGTACATTCGCCCCAGCACACGGGCGGTATCCTTGATCGATTCCTTGTGTCCGATCTGGGATCCGCTACTGGGCCCGAGGTACGTGACGCGCCCGCCTTGATCGAACGAGGCCACTTCGAAAGAGCAACGCGTCCGCGTGGAAGTCTTCTCGAATATCAGGGCGATGTTCTTGCCGGCCAGACGCGGACGCTCCCGCCCCTCGGCCTTCTCGGCCTTCAGCTCGGCCGCCAAGTCCAACAGGTACCTGATCTCCTCGGGCGTAAAGTCGTCGAGCTTGAGAAAGCTTCGCCGGCTCAGGTCAACCGTCATGCGTTATCTCCTGGCGCTGCTACGCCTCGTCGTCGTTTCTTGTCCGAATGCGCACGGGCGTCCTGTGTGCGACCCGCTGTACTTCTTCAGCACCCCTTCTAGACCGGACAGCCTTCTAGACCGGGTCTCGCAGCAGGGGGCACGTCATGCAGTGGCCGCCGCCCCGCCCGCGCCCAAGCTCGGACCCGTCAATAGTGATTACCTCGATACCCGCCTTCCGCAATTTCGTGTTCGTGTACTCGTTTCTCGAGTAGGCCAGGACCACGCCGGGCTCGACGGCCAGAAGGTTGTTCCCGTCGTCCCACTGCTCCCGTTGGGCTTGGAACTCATCGCCCCCTGTTCCCACGACCCTCAACTGCTTTACGCCCAACGCGTCCTTGAGCGCGTCGAGGAAGCTCTTTTCCGGGGTGAGGTCCATCCCACCCCCGGCCCGATCCGAGGGGCGAAGGCTGTAGGCCCTGATCCGGTCCACTACCTCGGGGTAGATGGTCACGGCGTCGACGTCCAACATCGTGATCACGGTGTCGAGGTGCATATGCGCTCGGTCTTGGCCGATGTCACACGCGATCACGCGTTCCACGGCGCCCGCCGCGAAGAGTCTTTGTGCGAAGAGCTCGACCATCCGTGCCGTGGTCCGCTCGCTGATGCCCAGTAAGACGGTGCGGTTGCCGATCGGCATGACGTCTCCGCCCTCGAGGGAGGCCCTTCCGAAATCCTCGGGGGGGGCATCCCCACTCCTCTGAGCGTGAGAATACCAGATCTCGAAATCCGAACCCGTGAACAGCGGATGATTCTTGTAGATGAGTTCCACGTTCACGGTCTCCAACCGTCTCACGGGGAAGTACATGGGATTCAGGGTTACGCCGTTGTAGATCCACGACGAGGAGTCCCTCGTGAAGAGCGAATTGGGGAGCGGCGGAAGCACGAAGGACGGGTCGGGGCCCGCGCGCGCCGTCACCGAGCCCGTGAGGTCGAGTCCCTCCATCTCACTCCTTTCGAGTCCGCCGATCAAGTGCGTCGCGAGATCGTCGGGGTCCATCTCCAGGAGATAGGCCCGGATGTCGTCGCACAGGGAGGCCCCGACGGTCCACTCGGTGACCACGTGCTGCACGATTTCTTGCCGGGCGTCTTCGCTCAGCGTGAGCGTCTCAGAAAGGAGGTCGCGCAGCAGGTAGACCTCGACGCCCCGGTCTCGGAGGTGATCGACGAAGACATCGTGCTGCTCTCGAGCCTTCCGCACCCACAGCACGCCGTCGAAGAGCAGTTCCTGCACGTTCGAGGGCGTCAGCCGCTCGAGGCTCAAGTCCGGTCGATGGACCAGAACCTTTCTCAGGCGCCCGATCTCTGAGCCCACGTGGTAAGCCGGGCCTTCGTCGGGGCGAGCCGGGGTCGACGCTTCAGAGCCGCTCATGAGTACCGGGGGGCTCCCCGTCATTGATGGCGTACAGGCGACGGCGCGAAGACCGCGCCTTCCCTAAAGGAAAACCGGAATCGGGTCGGCGAGCAATAGTCGGGCCGGAGGAGCGTTTGTGGCCAGGCTACACTCGGCCCGTCGCGGAACTGCCTCTCCTGTCGGAGGCATGGGGTGCCGCCCCTTCCTGAAGCTCCTCCTTGATCATCACCACCAGGTCGCCGAGGTCGGCGGGCTTCTGGAGGTACTGCCGGACTCCGAATTCCTCCGCCACCCGGGCGTGCTCCGGATTCGTCGAGGCTGTGAAAACGATGACGGGGATGTCCTTCAGAGCATCGCGCCTCGAAATCCACCGGAGAACCTCGAAGCCGCTCCCATCGGGCAGCGAAAGATCGAGAACGATCAAGTCGGGGATGGGGTTGACTCTGCCGTCGTCCTCATAGGCGGACCATTCCCCGCGGAGATGCCGGCGAGCTCCTTGAGCTCGGAGAGCCACCTGAACACGGGCTCCGCTGAGGCCGCGAGAGATTACCGCCTCGATCAAACCGACGTGATCGGGATTGTCCTCGATGACGAGAATGGTGGTATCCGTAAACACGTTTTCCAGCTTCCTGCATGACGTTGGAGCACCGACGGGTCTTTTAAGTATATCGGTCGATCAGGCGGGGGACCTAGCGTTTTTTTCGCGAAAAACGGCTCCGTGGACGGGTCGCGTGAAGGCGGTGTCAGGGCTCCTCGGCACCCACAGAGGTGAGCATCTCGCTGACCCGGGCGATTTCATCCGCGTTGACTGTGTGTCCCATACCGGGATAGATCCGCTCCTAGACATCGCCGCCGGGGGCATCCAAGACCTGTGCGGACTCATGCACGAGGCCCACCGGAATGTGCGCGTCGACATCGCTGCACCCCAGGAAGACTGGCGTACGCTCTAAAGATCCAGGGTAGTGACGCGGCGTGCCGTCAGGCCCGATAAGCCCCCCTGAAAACGCCACCAGGCCTCCGTACCGCCGTGCATTCCGGGCCGCGTACTCGAGAACCAGGCACGCTCCCTGGGAGAAGCCCATGAGGACCACTCTCTTCTGGGGAATGACCGTGGTCACGGTCGCTACGGCCGCTTCGACCCGATCGAGAGCCGATGAGAGCCAGGGCTCGTTCGATTCGACCTCGCTCAGGAAGCTGTACGGGTACCACGAGAAGCCCACCGCCTGTGGAGCGAGAAACACCATTCGTGGCGCCTGGAACTCCGGCGCCAGGGCAAGAATGCCCCGCGAGCTGTCGCCCCGGCCATGGACGAGTACGACGGCACTCTCGGCCTCGTCGAGCGACGGACCGAACCAGACCTCCTCACTCCCACTGTGAGGATCGTCTTTCACGAACGTTCGTCCGGAAGGACGAGCACGGGAAGCCGGGCCTCCAGCTCCTCCCGGCGGGCTTCCAGCCATGGAGGGAGTTGGAGGTTCCGCCCGAGCTCTGCGGGCGACTCGTCGATTCCGAACCCCGGAGTATCTGTGGCGATCTCGAAGAGAATGCCACCGGGCTCCCGAAAATAGATGGATCGAAAGTAGCAGCGGTCCTTGACCGGTGTCACCGGGATACCCGAAGCGGCAATCGCCTCCATCCAGGACTGTTGCTCGTCATCGTCCCGGGCGCGGAAGGCCACGTGGTGGACGCTCCCTCGCCCCATTCGCGACATCGTCCCCGACCCGGCGGACCGCAGATCCACGATCGAGCCGACGTCCTGGTCACTGCCTTTGAAACGAAGCCGTCCACCGTATTCACCGACGTGCTCGAAGCCCATGACATCGGTGAGGAGCCTCGCCGTCGGACCGGGGTCCACCACGTCGAGCAGCACGCCGTGAAAGGCGCGAACGGCGAACTCCGCGGGAACGTCGGGATGAACAGGCCGGCCGGCCGTCGTCTCCCGTGTGACGGGCCCGGCCACGAGTTCGAAGACCAGCCCATCGGGATCCTCACAGCGGAGTGCCTCCTCGTCGAACCGAGCGATCACCTCGCCCGGCGATGCGCCCGAGGCTCGAAGGCGCTCGGCCCAGAAATCGAGAGAACCGGGGGGAACGGAGAAGCCAGTCGCCTCGGTGACGCCTGATCCTGCGCTACCGCGGGCAGCGTGCTCCCAAGGGAAGAAGGTCATGGCGGTACCTGGCGTCCCGGCCTGGTCGCCGTAGTACAGGTGGTGGGTCCCGGGATCATCGAAATTCACGGTCTGTTTGACTGTACGCAGTCCTAGGAGGTCCGCGTAGAAGTCCACGTTCTGCTGAGCCGGCCCTGAAATGGCGGTGACGTGGTGGATGCCTGGAACGCGGGGCGCGGCGGTGTCGCCGGGTCCAGGGTCGCCGGGTTCAGTGTCGTCGAGGGCGGTGCTCATTCGGGGCCTCGTTGGATCCTCTACCTCGCCAGCAGGGCCCCCGAAATATATTCGGCGAGGTCACGGATCTGTGTCGAAGTGAGCGCGTCCTCGAACGGCGGCATGTTGTTTCGACCCTGAGTGACGATCCGTACGACGGTCTCCACATCGAGATCTTCGGAGTACGCGACCCCGTTGTGTCCGCCCTCCCCGTTTTCGCCATGACAGGCCTGACAAGCGGCGGCGTAGAGTCCTTGCGTGACTTCGACGTCGGCGTCGGCTTGTGCGTCATCGCTATCCGTCTGGGCTGCTGCTGCGCCGCCACCCCGATTCGGGGCATCCGGCACGGCCGGGCCCAGCGTGCCGGACAGTGAGAATAGCCAGACCCGATCACCGCGGGTGGACCCTGCGAACAGGTTTCCGGCGGCATTGGCCACGATGTATTGCTCCCCCTCGTGCTCGAACACGCTTACGGGGGAGTTCATGCCGGCACCCGTCTGGAATTGCCAAAGCCGTCGGCCGCTCGAAGCGTCGAGCGCCGTCAGCCGACCGTCGTTACGTCCAACGAACACCAGCCCGCCGGCGGTCGTGACCGATCCGCTGTAGCAGCGCTCGGGCCAACGCTGACTCCAAGCCACTCGGTTCGTCGTCACGTCGATGGCGGCGAAGATGCCGGTCTCCGGAATGGCCACCCCTCCGAAAATCCCTCCCCAGAACCTGTCGCCGGACTCCGGTTCGGCGTTGAAAGTAGGGCCGCCGCGGAACATGCCGATCTGGTCCTTGGCACAGACGTAGTAGAGTCCCGTTTCGACGTCGTATGAGCTGGGCGCCCAGTTGGCCCCGCCCGTTTGGGCGGGCTTCATGACCACTCCCTCGTTGAGGAACGGCGTGAAGATGCGCCCGCCGTTTACGAGTGTGTATCCCTCCGGCGGAATGTCGATCGACTGGGGAAGATAGGCGTCGCCGATCGGATAGGGTTGCGTCGGGGATGTGGCCTGTGCGGGCTCCTGCGGCACCGGGCGTTCCTCGATACCGATGAGTGGCTCCCCGGTTTCACGGTCCAGGAGGTAGACCCAGCCGGTCTTTCCCGTCGACGCGAGACCCCTCCTCGGCACCCCGTCGATCTCCCGGTCGAACAAGACGATCGGCGTCGGCATGTCGTAATCCCAGATGTCATGATGCACCATCTGGTAGTGCCACCGGTACTCTCCCGACAACGCGTCGAGCGCCACGACGGACGAGGTGAACAGATTGTCTCCAGGCCGAACCGCGCCATTGAAGTCGGGGCCCGCGTTACCGGTCGAGAAGTAGATGAGCCCGAGCTCCGGATCGGCCGCTGGGGTGTGCCACACCGATCCGCCGCCGTACCGCCATATGCTGCTGTCCTCGGGCCACGTCTCACTCCCGAACTCCCCGGGCGCCGGGACGGTGTAGAAAGTCCACACCAGCGCTCCGCTGCTCGCGTCGTACGCTTTCACTCGCCCCCGCTGGGCGTACTCGGCGCCGGCAAATCCCGTGATGACCAGGCCGTCGTAATACAAGGGGGCGCTGGTGATCACGTACCCGTCTTGCCAGCGCTCGCCCTGGACGGCCCAGAGGATGTCACCCGTTTCCTGGTCGAGCGCCACCAGCTTCCCGTCCAATTGGCCTACGTAGACCCGGCCGTCTCCCAACCCGACACCGCGACTGAGCCATCCGCAGCAGATCGTGTTGATGGTCTGATCGAGGAGCGCTTCATAGCTCCAGAGGATTTCCCCGGACTCGACGCTGAGGGCGAATACGTCGTCGGCGCCGGTGATCATGTAGATGACGCCATCGTGGACGATCGGCTGCGCCTCGCCCGAATAGCGCGGACCCACGCCCGAGCCGTTCAGCCGGGCCTGCCAGACGCCTTTGAGTTCCCGTACGTTCTCACGGTTGATCTGGTCCAGGGGAGAGTAACGCTGGTTGAACAAGTTCCCGCCGTTGGTGCGCCAGCCGTCGGTCGGGGGCGGAACCAGGGCCTCAGCGGAAAACGACTGGGCAGACGTTGCGGTCACGAGGGACGGTGACAGAGCCGCGGCTACTGCGAGGATGGATACTGCGATCGGGTTCCGTCTCATGGTCGTCTCGCTTGCCTTTGGGCGTTTCAGCGTCCACACTCGTGAGGGTCCGTCGGGGGGCCCGGGACCAGGGCGCGCGCGGTGTCGGGGACCGCGTATGGCCTCGGCACATTAACCAGAGTTCATTCGGGGTCGCAAGACGGGTGTGCGCCCGGCGCCTTCGAAGCACGCGCGAGGCAGGCCCTGTGGCCATCGGGCCGCCTGAAACAAGGGAGGCTCCCCCTTCGTAAAGGCTGATACGAATCAGCTCTTCGAGGAAAAGACGAAATGATGAAATCTCTCGCCCCCATAGCCCTTACGGGAATCGCCGGCGTCCTCCTTTGGAAGATTCTTCAGATTCTCATGGCCCCGGTGATTGCCTGGATGCTTGGAGTTCTGGCGATCGGGCTCAAGATCGGGCTCGCGGTGGCGTTGGCATGCGTCGCGATCTATGGCGTACGACAGGTGATGCAAGCTCGCGCCAAGGGCGAGGCCGAGGGATAAGCACTCCTTTCCCCGGAGTTTCCTTCCGCCGCGGTCTTCCCTACACATGCCCGAATTCGCTATATCCAAGGCTGGAATTGATGCTCGGTCGGCACCCGCCGGGGACATACGTCCATGGGATATAGGAGATTGAGATGGTCCGTACACCTGTAAAAGCGCTCGTCGCAATAGGGCTTCTTCTGTCGGTCGCGACGCCCGTCCTGGGCCAGGCACCGGTCCTCCGGTCGGCAAACCACGACTATCGGGTCGTTACGGTCGCCGATGGGCTGATGAACCCCTGGGCCGTGGCATTCCTTCCCGGTGGTGACGTCTTGATCACCGAGAAACCCGGGCGGCTCCGTCTCGTCCGAAATGGCGTCCTTCGCATGGAGCCCATAGAGGGCGTTCCGGAGGTCTTGTTTGAAGGCCAGGGCGGGCTTCTCGATGTGGTTCCGCATCCGGATTTCGAGTCGAATCAACTGGTGTATCTGACCTATTCAAAGCCAATCGGTGACGGCTCGGAGGGAACCACCGCCGTCGCGCGCGGGCGTTTCGAGAATGACAGGCTCATGGATGTCGAAGACATCTTCGTGGCGGAGACGCGGGGACGTCCCGGCCATTACGGATCGCGGCTCGCGTTTGATGCCGATGGATACCTCTTCGTCACGGTCGGAGAGCGTCAAGCGCCGTCCTCCGGGGACCTGGAGGCCCACCCTGCACAGGATATCTCGAACCACCACGGCACGGTCAATCGCCTCTTCGACGACGGGAGCGTGCCACCCGACAATCCCTTCGTCGGTCAAAGTGGTGCACGTCCCGAAATCTGGAGCTATGGGCACCGGAATCCCCAGGGCCTGGCAATCCACCCGGAGACGGGGGACATCTGGGCCATCGAGCACGGACCCCAGGGCGGGGACGAGCTCAACCGAATCCTTCCGGGCCTGAATTACGGGTGGCCGGTGATTGGGTACGGCGTGAACTACGGAAGCGGCCTGGCGATCCACGAAGGGACGCTACGGGACGGGATCGAATCCCCGACGCATTTCTGGGTGCCGTCGATCGCCACGTCGGGCCTGATGATCTATACGGGGGACCTCTTCCCTGCGTGGAAGGGAAGCATTTTCGTCGGAGGCCTGGCCGGCGAGCGAATCGCGCGCCTCACGATGGACGGGCAGCGAGTGGTCCGAGAGGAGCCGCTACTCCAAGGCCTCGGCCGAATTCGCGACATCCGTCAGAGCCCGGATGGATACATCTACGTGGCCATCGACGGTCGCGGAACGACCACCAGCGTGGTCCGGTTGGAGCCGGCGGGAGCGAGATAGCAGAGGCGTTCCGAACCGCCGCTCCATCTGAGCCGAACCGCCGCTTCATCCGAGCCTTTCAAGGATCAGCGCGGCGGACGGGACGCCGTCCGTTCGACACGCCATTGCCGAAGCGCCGGTGGTGTCACCCGTTACGTCACGGCCGTCGACGAGCACCGTGGGCGACCCGTGCGCCGTCAAATGCTTCGGGGTCGCGTCCGAGAGGAGGTCCCACTCCGTCCACGTGAGTCCCTCACCTGCGGACCGGAGCGCGGAACGGAGGTTCTCGCGAGCCTGACCCACGTTGGGGCACCCCTCGAAGAAGACGAGCTCGATGCGTCGCTTACCCATGGCGTCCTCTCACTCCGGGTTCACGCTCTCACCAAGGAGCCGCGGCGCCCTCTCCCAACAGGGAGCCGGATCAGTTACGCGCTTGCTGGATGGCCTCATCGCGGTATTCGGCGCTCGCGAAGATCGCGATCTCGACCCGCCGATTGGCCTCCTGGCCCGACGGGGTCTCGTTCGAGGCCACCGGCTCCATCTCACCGAGACCCTGGATGCGGATCTGTGTGCCGGGGATTCCCCGGGTGGCCAGATAGTCCGAAGCCGCCGAGGCTCGCCGTTCCGAGAGCGTCTGGTTGTAGGCCTCAGCCCCGGAGTCATCGGTGTGCCCGGCCACGAGCAGCTCGTAGTCGCCCGAGTCCTCGGCCAGCACGCGAGCCAGGTCGCTGAGGTTATTGCGCGCCTGCGCCCGCAGGGCGGACGAGTCGAAGCCGAAGAGGATGCCGGAGTCGAACGTCACCAGGATTCCTTCTCCCACGCGCTCGATCGTTGCATTGGGGAGCTCCCTTTCCAGCGTTTCTGCCCGGTCGTTCATTCGGCTCCCGATGATCGCGCCCGCGGCCCCGCCCACCACCGCGCCAATGATCACGCCCTTCGTGGTCGAGCCTGCCGCGCTTCCGACCACCGCGCCCACCGCGCCTCCAGCGCCCGCTCCGATGAGGGCTCCCCGCTGCGTGTTGCTCATACCGGAGCATCCGGCCGTCCCAAGGGCCAGGACCAGGGCCAGGGTGGTTCCATCGCGTCGCACTCGGACTGTCCTCTTTGGGCTCATATCTCGTGCCGACCTCGTCTTCATCGGTGGACCTCGTCTCGCTGATGTATGTTCGCATAGGCGTGAAGAAACGCTTCGTTCCGCTGGATCGAATATATCGCACGTTCATGGATACGGGGGCGTCTTTTCTTGACCGTAAGGCTCTACAAATTTCTGGCGTGAGGCGTGATCCGTGAGTAAGGTAGAAAGTGTCACTCGGCTCGGATTTCTCATTTGAACTCCGCAGGAAGAAACGCTAACGAGGAGCCCTCCCGAGGGTGACCCCAGGTTCATGACTTTCAAGCTGCGACATTTCTTTGTCCTCCTTTTCGCTCTCCTTCTTGGGGCGGCGGCGATGTACATGGATATCGCTCCGTGGATCAGAGTGGTGGTCGCCGCATTCCTTCTGGTTCCCATCATCTACGCGGCCGACGGATTGGGGATCGCCCCAATGCTGAATGGTCTACCGGACCGCTCGATTCGCCATCGGCAATTTGGCGTTCTCCGTTCCGAGGTCATGCAGCTTCTCGACGTGGTTCGGCGGCTCAACTGGCTGACGGTCGATCTGGAACGAGCGGTGCGCCCCGAGGACGATGTGAAGGCGGAGATTGCCGTCGCGGAACGACGGCTCGACGAGATTCTTACCCAGATCCGTGGCGCGGCCGGACAGTCTTCGGGTGGCGAGGAATCATATGAAGAGTGGGACGGGGATGAGGGTGGGAGCCCAGTGGATGAAGCGGACGAAGAGAGTGAGGTGGCGGCGGCCTTGGAGTCGGAGACTCAGGAACGCCCCTGACGGGCTCGCCTGCTGAAATAGGTCCGCGAGCGCGTGCGCCGTGTAACCAGGACTCCCCCGAGGATGGCCGTGGGCGGAACCAGCAGGGTCATCACCCACGGATACCAAACCGGTTGTCCGGGCGCTGGCTGGCCGCCGTTGATCACCCAGGTGGCTAGCCCGAGCAGCATCATGAACACCATCAGGGCGGCCGCGTGCCCGAGGGGGGAGTGGTCCGAGACCGTTGCGGCCACGTAGCCCCCGACGATCGCGTACAGGACGCTGTAGGTCAGGTTGACGACCAGGAACGGCGTGGTCGGTTCGGCACCAGGCCCTGCGGACCCCAACATGAGTTTTGCCGCGAGCGCCGTGGTCATACCCACGAGCACGGCCACGACGAAGAACGCGCCCAGGACGGTGAGCACGCTTCGGATGATGGGCGTCATCAACCCCCCGTTCGGTCGGTAGCGCAGATCCGAGCGTCGGGAGATTAGGGCCACCGCCAAATGAACGAAAGTGCCGAATCGCTTTCGCCATGGACCTCGATTTCTTTCGTACCTACTTTTCCGAGGCGTCACCGGGTGCCTTAGGCTGGAAACTCGGGACGTTGGCGTTGGCGACCTTCTGCCCACGCTCAGTCTACAAGGGACATGGAATGCCGGAACCGCTCGAAGACATCAAAGGCGTTTTGCTCGATTTGGACGGCACGATCTTCGTTGGCGACCGGCTGGTCCCCGGAGCGGCCGACGCCGTGGACGCACTGAGGCGCGGCGGCCTGCCCTTGAGGTTCGGCACCAACACGACCCGGATGTCGCGGACGGCCCTGGTGGGTCGCCTGAAGAAGATGGGGCTCGAGTTGGAGCCCGGTGAGATCTTTACCGCGCCCCTAGCCGCCGCCGCTTGGCTCGAGAAGAAGGGCCTCTGGAACTTGTCCCTGTGCGTTCCCGAGGCGGCCCATGAGGACTTCGGGCATTTCAAGGTCAATGAGACATCGCCACAGGCGGTGGTCGTGGGCGATCTCGGCGAGGGTTGGGATTTCGCGCGCCTCAACGGAGCCTTTCGCCACATCATGGAGGGTGCCGAGTTCGTCGCGCTGCAGCGGAACCCGTATTGGGAGACGGGTGAGGGACTGGCGTTGGACGCCGGGACATTCGTCGCCGCTCTAGAGTACGCTACAGGGCGGGAGGCCACGCTGGCGGGCAAGCCGAGTGCGATGTTCTTTCAGGCCGCCGCGGAGTCGATGGGAGTGGACCTGTTCAATCTGGCGGTCGTGGGTGACGACCCCGGGACGGACGTGGCGGGAGCACACGCCTGTGACGCCGCGGCGATCCTGGTGAAGACCGGCCGCTTCCAAGAGGGGTCATCCATTCCCAGTATGCCTCGCCCGGATCTTGTCCTGGATTCGGTGGCGGCGCTTCCGGCGGCTCTCGGGGTCGGATTTTGATGGATCGCGCCGAGGGCTCATCAGAGAAGAACGAGGGGGGTCAGAAGCGAGAAGGACCGTTCTACCAGGATTCGCTCTCCGACGATTCACTCTCCGAACCCACTTCGCAGGACTGGCGCCAGATTCTGGGCCCGTATGGCGGTGCCGATCTTCGGCGTAGCGTGACCCAGATCCTCACGTCCGCGGTCCCGTTCTTCGTCCTTTGGTACGCGGCCTACCGTGCCCTCTCGGTCAGCTATTGGCTCACGCTGCTCCTCGCCGTACCGACCGCCGGCTTCGTGATGCGCCTCTTCTTGATCCAGCACGACTGCGGGCACGGATCATTCTTCAAGTCTCAGAAGGTCGCCGACTTCGTTGGCTTCTGGCTGGGCGTCGTGACCCTTACGCCATACCGGTATTGGCGTAAGACGCACGCCTACCATCACGCTCACTCCGGCGACCTGGGTTTCCGGGGCCTCGGCGACGTCGACACGATCACCGTCGCGGAGTACCGCGAAAAGCCTTTTCTCGGGCGCCTCCGATATCGCCTCTACCGAAACCCGATCGTGCTTCTGGGCGTGGGGGGACTGTTCGTATTCGCTTTGAAGCACCGTTTTCCCTGGGATATTCCTTGGCGTTGGAAGCGAGAATGGGCGAGCGTTTGGAAGACGAATGCCGTCCTTGTGTTGATCGCGGTGGCTTTGGGCCTGACCATCGGCCTGGAAGCGGCCGTGCTGGTTCACCTCCCGGTGCTCCTGGTCACGGCCACCGTCGGTGTGTGGCTCTTCTACGTACAACACCAGTTCGAACATACGTATTGGCACGAACACGCCGACTGGTCGTACTTCGACGCGGGCCTCCAGGGTAGTTCTCATCTGGTGCTCCCCAAGCCTCTCCAGTGGATCACCGCCAGCATCGGAATCCATCACGTCCATCACCTCAGCGCTCGAATTCCGAACTACCGGCTCCAGGAGTGCCTGGATGAGAACCCTGAGCTCCAGAGCGTTACACGGATCACCATCTGGGACGGGATCAAAACGCTGCGGCTTGCCCTCTGGGACGAGGATTCCAGGCGCCTCGTCAGCTTCCGGGAGGCGCGGCGTCTGGGCCGACTCTAGTCACATGGCTCGGACGATTCGATTCGCTGCCGAGACCGACGCCACTCAGATTCTGGACATATACGCGCCCATCGTCGCGGACACGGCCATTTCCTTCGAAGAGGTGGCGCCCTCGAGACCGGAAATGGCCGGTCGGATCCGCAGCACCCTGGAGCGATACCCGTGGCTTGCCTGTGAGGAGGGCGGACGCCTCCTGGGCTACGCATATGCGACGGAATTCCAGCCACGGTCCGCGTACCAGTGGTCCGTGGAGGTTTCCACGTACGTACGTCCTGAAGCGCGGCGGAAGGGTGTGGCGAGTGCTCTCTACACGTCTCTGATCGGAATCCTGCGAATTCAGGGATTCGTCAACGCGCTCGCGGGGATTGCCCTGCCGAACGACGCGAGCGTGGCCCTCCACGAGCAATTCGGTTTCAGGCCGGTGGGCGTACTCCAGGACATCGGCTTCAAGATGACACAGTGGCACGACGTGGAATGGTGGGCTTTACGCCTCCAGCAACCACGGGACCCTCCCGACGCCCCGAAGTCCCTCCTGGAGGTGTCCGCCGAGAGCGCGGCTCTAATGGCGTCTACCGTGTGAATCCCATCATCGCTACCGTTCATTCATGTCGATCAAATCAACCATCAAGTCCGTTGTCACGCTGGGCCAGGGGGTAACTCAAGGGCTGCCCGAGGCGACGGCGGACCGCGATCCCATAGACCTGTTTGGTGAATGGTTCGAACAGGCCAAAGAGTCGGGGATCCTCCTTCCGGAGTCGGCTTCGCTCGCCACCGCCGATCGGAACGGCGTACCGTCGTCTCGCATGGTCCTCCTGAAGAGTTTTTCCGAGGACGGCTTCGTGTTCTACACGAACTACGGAAGCCGCAAGGCCAGGGAGATGGACGAGAATCCCCACGCCTCCCTCCTCTTGTACTGGGTGGTGCTGGAGCGGCAGGTCCGGGTGGAGGGATCGGTCGAGCGCCTCGGTGCGGAGGAGTCGGCTGCGTACTTTCGCACGCGGGCACGGGGAAGTCAGATCGGCGCGTGGGTGTCCCGTCAGAGTGATGAGGTGGCGGACCGATCAGTGCTGGCTGAGCGGGAAAAGGAGATCGAGGAGCGCTTCAAGGGCCAGGACATCCCCTACCCTCCGTTTTGGGGGGGATACCGCCTCATTCCCGAGAGGATCGAATTCTGGCAGGGACGCTTGAACCGGCTGCACGATCGGCTTCTGTTCGCGAGGGCCGATCGAACCTGGGCCGTGAGTCGCCTTTACCCCTGAGGCGGACTCACCCACGACTCGATTCTCCCAAGGAACACGTCCGGCTCCTCCTCGAAGAGTCGAGCGCTCAGAGCCTCCGCCTCCGATCGGAGTGCCTCTTTCAATTCCTCGACATGAACGGTCAACGCCGCTCGCTCGCTCTCTCCCAGAGCGTCGACAGACGCCATGTAGGTGGAGACCATGGCCAGGTCGTTTCTGTCGCCGAGAAGGTCGGTGAGATGATGGAGATCCCTCAACAGCCGGCCTAACTCAGGTTGGCCGCGATCCAGGAACTCGAG
This sequence comes from Gemmatimonadota bacterium, assembly GCA_039590375.1. Taxonomy (GTDB): domain Bacteria; phylum Gemmatimonadota; class Gemmatimonadetes; order Longimicrobiales; family Gaopeijiaceae; genus UBA822. The sequence goes on along the minus strand of JBDHFN010000040.1, from coordinate 480 downwards.
CTGATAACGGAGATCCTTGACGCGCTTGCGGAGCTTGTGGGAACGTTGGTCCGCCGATCCCTCACCGGCGGCGGGATCGGAGCGCGCTCGAACCGAGGCGTACGAAGCACCGAGCCCGAATCGCAGGAATTCCCCGCCGCTTGAAGCGGGCGGCTCGTGTCCGGCAATGAGCCCAGGCGCGTTCATCTCCCCGATTTCCACGGCGACCGACCTCAGAAGTGCATCGGCCGCACGGAGTGGTCCATCGGCAGAGTCGGACTCCCCGAAGCGCCGCTCCCTCTCCTCTTCCAGAGACTCGAGCAGGTGTGGAGGGACGACGTTCGGCTCGTCCGCCGCGGAGCTCCTGCGGATGTCCTTGGCGGTCAGGACCAGCACGTCGGCGTCTCGGAGCGTCGCAAGGGCACGACTCGCGTCGCGCAATGCCCATTCGATGCGGGAGTTCGCTGGCCACGGGTCTGCCAGCCTGAGGAGGGCCCGCGC
>JBDHFN010000039.1:0-32300 GCA_039590375.1 Gemmatimonadota bacterium | reverse complement strand
ATGAAGCTGAAGCTGGGGGACGAGCCGTCCGCGATGGCGGCTCCGTCGCCGGTGAAGGCGGGGGCGGTCGGACGGCGCTGACCGACTCCTGCGTGGGGCCGGCGCCGACTCCTCTGCGGGGCTGGCGTGACTCCTGCGAAAATGGCTCTGCGGGGCTGGCGCTTTCTCCTCTGTGGCGCGTAGGCTTAGCGGCACCGGTTGGACGAACGTCGTTCCCCGACCCACATCTGGAGGGAGTCGAGCCATGCGTTCCACGAAATCGGTGAGCGCCCTATTCGTTCGCGTTGGTGCCGTGCTGGGTTCTCTGGTGGTGGCCACCGTGGCGTGCTCGGACATGCCCGCGGGCGAGGCACCCCCCGCGGACGAGCCCTGGCTCGGTGTGATGCTTCCGCCGGGCCTGGCGCCACACGCCCTTCAGGTCATCGACGACCGCGCGGCTGCCCCGGCAGTGGTACCGCAGGGTGAGGGCCAATACCGGGAGCTCGCCGGATCCGCGATCCAAGTGGACCTCGAGACCATCGTCGGCTTCTCGAGGGAAAGCGAAGCGACGGCGGAGGTGGGTGAGGGGCAGATCTGGGGTCGCATAACAGGCTTTCCGTCGGGCTCGAAGACCATCCAGTGGGCCGTGGACGAGTTCCGGGCCGCCGGCATCTCCCATGTGGAGCTTCAGCAGTTCGAGCAGGACGAGGACGCTTCGATCTGGCTGCCCCTGTCCTGGGAAGTGCGGCTCATCGGCGACCCCGCCTTCGGGGCGGGCAGCGAGGACGTAGTGCTCGAAAGCGCGATGCCGCTGTCGGCCGGCGATCTGTCGGGCGGCAGCCTCACGGCGCCGCTCGTATACGTCGGGACAGCGAGCCCCGCTGAGCTGGCGCACATCGACGTTCGTGGGAAGGTCGCCGTCCAGAAGACGATCCCTCAGGGCCATACGGTCTTCGTGCGGAGTCCGGTCGGCCCGAGAGCCCAGGATCTTCTGGAGCGCGGGGCTGTGGCCGTCCTCACCATCATCGACCTCCCGGGCAACATGCGGTCGCGGGACATCGGGTGTGGGGGCGGCACCTGCTTCAATATCGGCGGACAGGACGGACATTTCATCGAGTCCGTGATGAACGCGGCGGCGGAGGCCGGGACACCTGGTGAGCTCCGCGTGCAGATGCGTCTGGAGTCCGAGAGGTTCTCGGGGCTGTCCGGGGCGAATGGTGTCGCGATCATTCCCGGTACGTCACGGGGCGATGAGTACGTCGTCCTCAACGCACACGCGGATGGCTGGTTCGATGGCGCCGGAGACAACGCCGACGGCTTGGCGGTGCTCGTCGCCCTGGCTCGTCACTTCGCCGCGCCAGGGATGCAGCAGGAGCGCAGCATCGTACTCGTGGCCAGCGCCGGGCATCACTCCTCGGGCCTCAGCGGGCCCGGGCACTTCGTCGCCATGAACCCGGAGATCGCTGAAAGCACGGTCCTCGTGGTGAATCTCGAGCACACGGCCCAGCGGCACATCACACCGGCCCGCAGCAACCACGAGGACGGGTACCGGGAGTGGACCATGGACTCGCACGAAGCTCCCATCGTGGCGGGAATCACCAATCTCGCCCCATACCTGGAGGGCCTCGTCGAGCGCGGGATCCAGCGCTACGGCACCAACTTCGTCTCCGGTCCCAACACCATGGCGAGCGGCGAGGGTGGGAGTTATCGCCGGGCGGGCATACCGGTGTTCACCACCATGCAGGGTCCACCCATGTATCACACGACCGGCGAGGTCCTGGAGATGGTCTCGACGCCGGGCCTGGAACGGATGGCCCGATTCATGGCCTTCTTCGTCAAGGAAGTGAGCGGGGCCGAGGGGGAGCAGATCGACCCGAGTTGAGAAATGGAAGATGAGCAGTGGCATGAAGAACGCAAGGATGGGAGTCGAACGATGAAGAGTCGAACCCGCGGTGCGCCGTTCACGATTCTGGCGCTTCTCATCGGTCTGTCGTTACAGATCCACACCGCACAGGCCCGCGCCCAGCAGACCCCCGAGTACGGGTCGCCGACCGGAACCATCATCCTCGTCGGCGGCGGTTCGACGAACGGAACCGGCATCGTCGAGCGCTTCATCGAGTTGGGCGGCGGCGCTGAGGAGGGCCGATTCGTGGTCGTGCCCACCGCAGGCGGAAACTATGACGAGGATGGCAACCCCCGGGTCTACGACGAGGATCGCGTCTTGAGGTCTTGGCGGGACCGCGGACTCGAGAACGTCTCGATGCTCCACACGCACGATCCCGCAATCTCCGATGCGGAGGAGTTCGTGTCCGAGCTCGAGCGGGCAACGGCGGTGTGGTTCATCGGCGGCCGCCAGTGGAACATCGTCGACTCGTACGCGGGGACCCGCACCTACCACGAGTTCCACAACGTGCTGAAGCGAGGGGGCGTCATCGCGGGAAGTTCGGCCGGCGCCACGATTCAGGGCGAGTATCTGGTAAGGGGCGACACGCGGGGTCCTCAGATCGTGATGACCGACGAGGAGAACCATCAGCTCGGCTTCGAGTTCCTCCGAAAGGTCGCGATCGACCAGCACATCAACACCCGGAACCGCTGGGACGACCTCATCCCAGTCATCGAACAGAAACCGGAATTGCTCGGCATCGGTCTCTCCGAGGGCACGGCGATTGTCGTGACCGGCGACACCTTCGAAGTCATGGGCAAGTGGATGGTCGCGATCCACGACAACACGCGGGCGTATCAGCCCTGGGAGAAGCCGTATTTCGTGCTCGCACCCGGCGACGCATACGACATGAAGGCCCGTCGGATCGTGGTGCCGGTCGAGTGACCCGGGGTCGAGGGTCGGAGCACGGCCGGTCGTTGCGAGCGCGTGGCGGTCTCAGTCTGAGTTGAGGCCCAGCACCTCGTATAGAGTGTGCGTGCCGGCCTTGCCCTTGACGGGCAGCTCGAAGCTTCGGCCGATGTGGCGGTCGTCCGGAAGAGAATGGATCGAAGGCATGAGGTCATTCTACCGGTTGCGGCCCGCGGATGACAAAGGCGGATCATCGCGTCGCCCAGCCAGGGAGACGCTCTTGCTGGCTGAGATTCCAGCACCCATACTCTCAACCCCCGCGGTGATCCCGTCCATTCCCTGGGGTGGATGCCTCCGCGGAATCTGAACCGGCCGAACGGCCCGAACCGGCCCGGCCCGTGCAACCGGCAAGGGGGGACGGATGACAGTGACCGAAAACGCGCAAGAAGCTCGGACCGTCGTCCGAAAACCGACCGACGACCAGATCGATTTCTACGGGCTCACCCATCCGGGTCGGGTCCGGGACGAGAATCAAGACCACTTCCTGCTCTCCTCGCTCCACAAGCGCATGGAGGTGCATCTAACCAGTCTCCCCGACCCGAATAAGCTATACGGAGACGCGGACCGTCTCGCATTCCTCGCCATGGTGGCCGATGGGGTCGGGGGGGGACCGGCGGGTGAGGCCGCGAGCCGGCTGGCGTTGGAGGCTGTAAGCCAGTACGTCACCGAGAGCATGGACTGCTATTACACGGCCGATCCTACCGACGATCAGACGTTCGCGCAGGCCCTCGCCGACGCGGCGCTCCACTGCCACACCGATGTCCTCGAGCGCTCGGGCGCCCCATCGGGAGAGGGGATGGCCACGACCCTCACCCTCATGCTCTTCGTCTGGCCGCGCGCCTACCTCCTCCAGGTCGGGGACAGCCGTTACTACATCCTGAGGGATGGCGAGCTCACGCAGATTTCCAGAGATCAGACGCTGGCTCAGGTGCTGGTCGACGACGACGTGTTCTCCCGGACCGAAGCGTTCAGGTCACCCCTTTCCAATGTGCTCTCCAGCGCTATCGGAGGCTCGGAGACGACCCCGGTGGTCACCGGCATCGATAACACTTGGAACTATGTCCATCTCCTGTGCAGTGACGGACTGACCAAACACGTATCGGATGAGCAGATCGCCGAGCGGCTAGGATCCCTGACGTCGTCCAAGCAGGCGTGCGAAGAGTTGCTGCAGGACGCTCTGGACGGCGGGGGCAGCGACAACATTACCGTAGTCGTGGGCCGCTCGTTTCGATAACGATCGTCAGTCTTGTGGAGGCGGCCTGCGGCGCAGCCCGCGTGTAGTAGACTGGATTCGCGACAGCACCTGACTCACGTAGTCGTCCGGAGCCGGTGACTTCGCCGAATCAGACAGCGTTGGCGAGCGCGACGCGACGCGCCGATCCCGTCGTCCCCACCAATCCGTTGGCCGTGGCGAATCCGATGGCCTTGGCGACTCGAGGGGCGTGGATGACCCCGACGGCATCGACGGGTCGGACGGAAGTGACGAGTCCGACGGCGTTGACGAGTCCGACGGATTCTGAGGGAATCGGTCGCGTGGACCCGTGGAACCGGTCCGGGGGCGGTCCGCCTGGGGGATTTCCAGGTCGCCCGCGACGAACGCATTCGTAGCCTGAAGGACGGCCACGACGGATGCCCGCTCGAACGAGTCCGTGGAGAAGGCGGCGCCCGACAACAGCGTCTTGCGACCGTCCGCCTTTGCCTCGACGAGCACCACAACACCCTCGTCGCCGCGCCTTCTGAAACGACGCACATCCTTGAGCGCCAGGGAGACTCGCCTTCTTCCCCGGCGCGCGAGCCCGCCGACGGCATCCAGCGTCGCTTCGCCCAACGCCCGCAGGAGCAAGTCTCCCCCCTGTGCCTGGCACCGTCCCTCGACGGTGTTGCCGCCTCCGGAGATCCGAACGCCCACGTCCTGACTTCCCCCCAACTCGGACACAACGTAGAGGTCCACGAGGGTGAGGCGAGACACGACCTCCGGGAGATCCACGTTCGCAGCCTGCGGCGCGTGCGTTACGTCCTTCGTAACGGACGTACGCGGCGACGTGCGGCCGAGTACACGATCGAGCTCCTCTTCGGAGAGGCGGCTTTGGACCACGGTGATCTGACCCATGCTGACTTGGAGATCGCTATGCTCGTCGAGGAGGGCCTTCACCCTTTCAGCGACATCGGCTCTCGACAACTCCGCCGTCGCGAGCACGTGGACCCGAAGCCCTTCGGAGCCGTCGAGGACAATGCGCGCCGAGGCTATGGCCCTCTCCGACTCCAGGAGAGACTCGGCCCGCTGGCGAAGCATCGCCCCCCGGTCAGACCCTTCACCCACCTCGACCAGATCCGTCGCCTCCCAGGGCGATCGATCCCCCACCAGGGATGGTCGAGTGACGCTGCGAGCCGTGGCCTCCAGGGTCGCACGAACAACCGGCGGGCCATGAGTTCCGGCAAGGGGCCAAGAGGCGATCAGCGGCGTCGCATGTCCGGACATCGTTACGACTACCACCCCGCCACGGCCCTCGCATGCGAACCGAACGTAGGAACCCAGGGCGCTCAGGGTGGCCAGGGCCGGTAGTCGGGCTCTTCCCGGCGAGTCGGCCTTCCCTGAAGCGCCTCCGGCAAAGCGACGGTCCCCGACGCCGAGCGTCAACTCGACTCCTACGACCCCCGGGCTGACGTCGTTCACCCGGTGTGCTACGAGCTTGATGCCGGAGCGCCCGGGCCTATCTCTGGTGACCGTGGCAGGGTCCTGCCGCGCCTCGTCCCGGAGTCGAGGCGGCTCAGGCGGCTCACCGCCCACCGACGTAACCTGGACCCGGAGGAGAGCTCCTAGCGGATATTCGTCGGCGTTCGCCCGAAGCGCGGCGCGCACTGCCTTGAGCGTTTGCGATATGGGCGGATCTTCCTCGACCAGAAGACGCACCTCGGTCGCACTCGGGGGGTCGCCCTCGAAGGAGGCGGAAAGCACCCCCGGAACAGCCTCCAGGAGGTGCTCCGCCCCATGCATCCACGTCGAAATTTTCTCCAAGGGGGGGGCCCTCAACACAATATTTCAAGACAACCAGAGGCACTGATTCTTGGGACAGATTCGGGTTTGTGCAAGGTCGCTCGAGCGGGGGCCCGCCCCCGCTCAGGAATAGCGGATGAATTCCAGCAGATTGCCGTCCGGATCCCGCGTATAAACGCTCTGGCCGACTGCGTCCCCGCCGTCGCGACCGCCCGTCCGCTCGCCCTCCACGACGATCTCAGCATCGGCACGCCGCAGCATTTCGGCGAGCGACGCCTGCGTGCCTTCCCACACCCAGCAGAAGTCGCCACATGGCGGCTGGGCCGCCGCCGCGCGGAGCGTGAACGTCTCGTCCTGCCACAGGGACGGGCGGTGGAAGTTGATCTTCTGATCGCCGAAGTGGATCGAAACGATGCGCCCACCCTCTCGCACGGTGAACCCGAGCGCACGGTAGAACGACACCATCTCCTCCACGTTCTGTATCGGAATCGCAACGTGATCGAGAGCCCCAATCCCCGATTCCTGTATCATGCCCGCCGCTTCACGACTCGTAAACGCGCTCGACGCCGAGACCGCCGCACCCGCGGCGAGCACCTGCTTGATGAAGGCGCGACGGGGATTGGGCTGGTCCGGAATCGAGGCCGTGTGCGAATCGTTCATCTTGTTCCCCTGTCGATTTGTCCCCCTGTCCATCCGTGAGTCGTGTAAGGCGCGGCGCTGTCGTGGGGTGGACGACACTGGCATTATACGCGTAGAGCGTGGGCACAGCAGGAGGGCGAACCATGAACAGCAAGACTCTCATCTTTTCGGTCGTTCTTGCGTCCGGGGGGTGTGCCTCCGCGAATCCGGCGGATACCGCTCCGAGCGACATCGGCGCCGAGTGGGCCGTGGAGATGATCGTCGTCAATCGCACCTCACGTACCGTCACGGCGTTCGCCGAGTGGCGTAACGGGGCGCGGATCCGAATTGGAGAGGTTTCCCAGCGAGAGACGATCTCGTTCACCACGCCGTGCGCCTCCCATCTCTATGGCTGCCCGGAAGAGGTGTCTAGGCGGCGCTCCCGCCCGTCGCCTTCAGAGGACGCCACGCTTGCCGCCTCACACGCCAAGCACGCATCTTGCCGACCATGTCTGACCGTTCCCTCCAGGGCTCCGTCCATGTCTGACCGTTCCCTCCAACGCTCCGTCCATGTCTGACGGTCCCCTCAAGCGCCTCGTCCGCGAGACCCACCGCCGAAGTCTATGGCAAGTACTGGGGATCTACCTGCTCGCATCTTGGGCCGTGCTGGGGGTCCTCGATACACTCGACGGCGTGCTCGGGCTACCCGAGTGGTTTCTACCGGTCGCGTTGGCCCTTCTCGTCGTCGGACTCCCAATCGTGCTGGCCACGGCTTTTGTCCAGCAGGGTGGGCCAGGACATCACGCAGAGGATGCCGAGCCCGGCCCAGCCGAATCCGAGGGTGAGCCAGCGGTTGATCTGAGTTTTCCGTCGCGGCTCCTGACATGGCGTCACGCACTCTGGGCGGGAGTCGGCGCGCTCGCACTCGTGGGTGCCATAGGCATCGGTGCGATCGTCTTCGGGGGGGATCGGAGCGCGCGCGGCGGAGCCGCCCGAGGCGACATCGAACGGTCGGTCGTCGTCCTGCCCTTCGTGAACATGAGCGGCGATTCGGGTAACGACTTCTTTTCGGACGGGATTACAGAAGAGCTGCTCAACGCCCTGGCTCAACTGCCAGGTCTCCGCGTTCCGGGTCGCACCTCCTCGTTCGCCTTCAAGGATCAGAACCTCACGATCCAACAAATCGCCGATACGTTGGACGTGGCTCACGTCCTGGAGGGTAGCGTCCGTCGGTCCGGCGAGACCGTTCTGATCACTGCTCAACTCGTGGATGCCCGAGCCGACACCCGCCTATGGTCGGATTCCTTCGAGCGCGAGCTGGACGACGTCTTCGCGATCCAGCGAGAGATCGCGGCAGCCATCGTGGATCAGCTTCAAGTCACCCTCACAGGGGGCGCGCAGACCGAACTGGTGGCCGAGGCGACCGCCAGCCCCGAGGCCCACGAAGCCTATCTGAGGGGCCGCTTCCTCTGGAGCCAGCGCACCGGGGTGAGCCTCCGTAATGCGATCACGGAGTTTCAGAGGGCTGTGGATCTGGACCCCAGCTACGCGGAGGCGTACTCGGGGCTTGCCGACTCCTACCTGCTGGTGGACTTCTTCGGAAGCACTGAGGAGGACCGCAGGACCAATATGGCGCTGGGACTGGAAGCGGCCCGGCGAGCCGTGGGTCTGGATCCCGACCTCGGCATGGCTCATGCCTCGCTGGGATGGGGCCTTTTCAACGTAGGCGAGTGGGACGGCGCAGAGCAGGCATTCCGGGAGGCCATCGAGCTGAACCCGGGATACGCGAGCGCACACGAGTGGTACGGGATCTTGTTGTATAGCACTGGAAGAGCCATCGAAGGAGTGATCCACGCGGAGCGGGCGCTCGAACTCGACCCGGTTTCGCCGATCATTTCCCTGGAGCTGGGACAGACCCTGTTGATGGCTGGGCGGACCGAAGAGGCGATCGAGCGGTTTCGTGAGACGATCGCGCTCACACCGGACGAGCCCAATGGCTGGGGACGTCTGAGGGATGTCCTGTTGGAGGTCGGGGAGTACGACGAGGGGATACAAGCGGCGGCGACGGTTGCGCGATTGAATCGTACGGATATTCAGGTTGCGAGAGACAGGTATCAAACAATGATCGACTATCGCGAAACCGGTGAGCGGCAGACGATCTCGGATTTCGGCGCGAGTGTCCGGCTGAGCGTCCGAACCGGAAACCCTGACCGCGCCGTCGAGTTGCTATCACGCGAAGGTGGCGATTTCCAAATGGGAGCCTACGGAGCGACGGCCCGGACGCACGTCGTCGAGCGCCTGGCCGACTTTCTCGGAGACGACCCCCAATATCAGGCCTTACTCGCCGAGGCGGGGATCACCTGGTGAGGGTGCGCCGATAGCCGCATGTCCCGTCTCATCACGCGCTTGAACCCCGTCGGGACCTCCGTCGTTGCTCTGATCGTCTTGTTGGCTCTCGTCGTGTTGAGCAGAGCCCCCTCCGACGGGCCTCAGCCCACGAATGCCCCCGAGGCCACAGCGGATGGCCAGCCGACCGAGCCGACGGGGGGAGTGGAGACGGAGACGAGTGAGCCCACTCTGGCTACCGGCTGCTTTGGGACAGGGAGCACGCGCGCCGAGGTTCAAGCGGTCATGGGGACGCCGGACACGGTCGTCTTCGGGGCCTGGGTTTACGGACGGTCCAATGTGACGTTCGGGTATGGCACGGTCCTGGACTACTCGAACGAGGGCCGCGACCTGAGACTGTGCTGACGAGGAGCGCCTCGATGCATCGCCTCCTTCGTGAACGTCCTGACAGCCGTTGAGCCCCTTACGGCCGGATGTACCCCACCCCGTCCTCGATCACGATCGTGGTCCCCAACGTTGTAGGTCAGCTCGATCGGGTGGAGCCGGACCTCGCACAGCTTGCCGTCGTCGAATTGGTTCACCGCGACAATGCTCTCGTACTTCACCGAGAAGCCCTCGAGAAATTGGCGCCATCACTCGCTCAACTATACGCTACGAGCCATGAGTGACCGGATTTGGACCCGCCGGGGTGTCGTGACGACCCTCGCGGCTGCGGCCGCGGGCGCCCCGTTCCTGCCGCGCGGACGTAGTCGGAGCGGGCGAGACGAGGGAGATGTAGTTCTTCGCTTCACCTCCCACGTGCCCCAGTCGCACGGCTTTGTCCCCGTCTTCACCCGCTTCTACCAAAGGGTGGAGGAGGAAACCCAGGGTCGCCTCCGAATCGAGCCCATGTGGAATGGGCTCCTCCATGGGCCCCTGGATGGATTCAAAGCATGCATCACCGGGCTCACCGACTACACGCACGGCTACATCACGTACCAACCGGGCAGCTTCCACCTCATGCATGGGCTCCAGCTCCCGTTCTTCTTCCCGAACTCTCCCGTGGCCTCGCTGGTGGCGGAGGAACTCTACCCACGGTTCTTCAAATCGGAGTACGAGGCGATGGGCGTCTACCTCGCCACTTGCGACTCCACGTCCCCATACCAGGTCATCTCCAGGGAGCCGGTGCTGACGCTCGAGGATCTTCGAGGGCTGAAAATCCGTGCCACGGGTGGCATCGTGGCCGAGATCTATCGCGACTTGGGGGCCGTCCCCGTGGTCATGGCCGCCGCCGAGGTCTACCCCGCGTTTCAGCGCGGCATCATCGACGCAGTATCCCTCGGAGTGCCGGACATCGCCTCCTACCGTCTCCAGGAGATCGGGAAGTTCCTCACGCGTGTGAACTTGAACGTCACCGTGCTCCAGTACGCCCTCAACCAACGTTCATTCGACGCGCTTCCGGACGACCTCCGCCAGACGTTCCATGACCTGCTCCGCATTCGAAGCCAGATGTGTGCTCAGGGCTATTATTCCGGCCCGATCGAGGAGGCGGCTTATGAAGCCCTCCGGGCCGGACGGTGCGAGATCCTGGACCTCGAGCCGAACGAGCGAGAGAGGTGGCGAGAGGCGCTCCTCCCGCTCAGGAACCGGTTCATTTCGGAGAACGAAGCGGAGGGTCGTCCGGCGACGGAAATGGTGGAGGAGATGGAAAGGTTGTCCGCACTGTACTCCCCGTTGAGCCGAGAAGAGATCATGACGAGAGTGACAGAGAACCCGATCCAGGGCATCATCGACTTGTGAGGAGTCCACTGCAGCTCCTCGATGCCGGACTAGCGGGCGTGGACGTCTGGTCCGACATGATCTCCCGGGCGCTCTTCCGGGTGGCCGTCAACGCGGCGCTCCCGGCTCTCATGGCGTTGGTCACTCTGGACGTGGTTCTCCGGTACGTGTTCAACACCCCCCTCCCCTGGGGCAGGGACGTCAACGGGTTGCTCCTCCTCATCACGATATTCTCGGCGCTTCCTCACGGCTGGGACCAGGGGTATCACATTCGAATGGAGGTGTTCTACAGCCGGTTCCAGAGCCGGACCCGCCGCTGGGCAGACGTCGCCTCGGGCGCGGCCGGCATTCTCTTCTTCGCGCTCATGGGGATCCAGGCGTTACGGTTCGCTCCGTATATGGCGGCCACCGGCGAGACCGGAGAGGATCTCCTGCTGCCCGTCTGGCCGTTCATGGCCTATATGGGGTTCTGCTCCCTGGTGCTGGCCGCCCGACTCGTGGGAAATCCGAGCGGGGAGGAGCACATCGGACTCGGTGCGGAGGGCGATCGGACCGATACTCCCGAGAGGAACGTCGCGCCCCCCCCTGACGACAGCACGACCCCCGGTGGCGAGTCGTAATGACCCTCACGCTCATCGGTGTCGGCTCGGTATTCCTCCTGCTTCTTCTGCTCCTCATGGGGGTACCCATCGCCTTCGCGATGGGGGGCGTGGGGCTCCTCGGGATTCTGGTCATGGAGGGCCCGGCCGCGGCCATGGCGCAGGCCGCCCTGGTCCCCTGGGCCGAGAGTCGGAGCTTCGTCCTCGTCACGATCCCGCTGTTCGTCCTGATGGGGCAGCTCGTCTTCCACACAGGGTTGGCGACACAGCTCTACGACGGCCTCAGAGCATGGATCGGGTGGATCCCCGGCGGGATGGCCATCACCTCTGTGCTCGCCTGCGGCACGTTCGGAGCCGTTACCGGCTCGAGCATCGCGACGGTGGCCACGATGGGAGCGATCGTCATGCCCGAGATGGACCGTTTCGGATACGACCGACGCCTGGCCACCGGAGCGTTGGCCGCCTCCGGAACCCTGGGCATCCTTATTCCTCCCAGCGTCATCTTCATCTTCTACGGAGTGATGACTGAGACGTCCATCGGCGCGCTCTTCATCGCGGGAATTCTCCCGGGAATCCTTACCGCGACCATGTTCTCGGCGCTCATCTACTTCCGGTGCCTCCTCCGGCCCCACCTCGGCCCCCCGGGCCCAGTGGGGACTTGGCCCGAACGGGTCGATGCGATGAAGCGACTCGGACCGATTCTCGGCCTTTTCGTTCTCGTCATCGGAGGCATTTACGGGGGTGTCTTCACCCCCACCGAAGCCGCCGGGGTGGGGTGTAGTGGCGTCCTGGTCGCGGCGATCCCGGGACGAAGGCTGAACATGGCGGCCGTTCGCAAGGCCCTCGAAGACACCGTCCTCATCAGCGTCATGCTCTTCGCGATCATCGTCGGTGGATACGTGTTCGCCCGACTCATGGCGATCACCGGGCTGACCGAGTCGATCGTGGAGATTCTCGTCGGGATGGAACTCGGGCGGGGCGGTTTCCTCTTCCTTCTCGTCCTGCTCTACCTCGTCCTGGGCGCGATGCTCGACGTCTTCGGCATGTTGGTCCTGAGCATCCCCTTTGTGATGCCGGTGGTCCTCGCGCTGGGCATCGACCCGGTCTGGTTCGGCGTCTTTGTCGTGATCATGGCCGAGGTGGCCCTCGTGACCCCGCCGATCGGGGCGAACGTGTTCGTGATGCGCCGCATCGCACCCGACGTGCCCATGGAGGACATCTTCAGGGGGGTGGCACCCTTCGTGGTGGGGGAGTTCCTCGTGATCCTGCTCCTCGTCCTCTTTCCCGCTCTGGCGCTCTGGCTTCCCAGCTTGATGCCGTAGTCACGAAACGACCTCGAAGAGACCCGCAGCACCCATCCCCTTGGCCACGCACATGGTGCACACCACGAATTTGGCTCCCCTGCGCCCTCCCTCGATCAGAGCGTGCCCGACCATTCGGGCGCCGCTCATCCCGAATGGGTGGCCGATGGAAATGGCCCCACCGTCCACGTTGAGGAGGTTGTGGGGAATGCCCAACTGGTCCCTACAGTAGACCGCCTGTGAGGCGAACGCTTCGTTGAGCTCCCACAGGTCGATCTGATCCATCGTCAAATCGAATCGTTCCAACAAGCGCGGTACGGCATACACAGGCCCCACACCCATCTCGTCGGGCTCACAACCGGCGACCGTGTATCCCCGAAAAATGCCGAGGGGCTCGATTCCACGTCTCTCCGCCAGCGCAGCGTCCATCACCACACAGGCGGACGCACCATCGGAGAGTTGACTCGCATTCCCCGCGGTCACGCTCTTGTCTTCGCCGAGGACCGGCTTCAGGGCCGCGAGCGCTTCCAAGGTCGTTTCGGGCCGGTTCCCCTCGTCCTTGGTGAGCGTCACCTCTTCGTAGGTCACCTCTTCGGTTTCCTTGTCGATGATCTTCTTGATGCTGGGTAGGGGCACGATTTCGTCGTCGAATCGGCCGGCTTCCTGGGCAGCCGCGGTCTTCTGCTGGCTTTCGAAGGCAAACTGATCCTGAGCTTCACGGGAAATCTGGTATCGCTCTGCCACGACCTCACTCGTCTCCAGCATCGAGTCGTAGATCGAGGGCTTGTTCTCTACCAGCCATTCATTTCGTGCGAAGGACTGATTTCTCTGTTCCCGTCCGGTCAGGGATATGGACTCCAGTCCACCCGCTACCATGACGGGAACCCGGTCGACGATCACCCGATGCGCCGCGGTCGCGATGGCTTGCATGCCCGACGAACAGTCCCGTGAAATCACGGCGCCCGCAGTACTTACGGGTAGTCCCGCCCGAATCGCGGCTTGTCGGCCAATATTGAACCCGGTCGCTCCTTCCGGTCCCCCGCACCCTAGGATGACGTCCTCGACTTCCGCGGGGTCGACACCGGCTCGTTCGACCGCGTATCGAATCACATGACCACCCAATTCGGCACCATGCGTATGATTGAAGGCGCCGCGCGTGGCCCTTCCAATCGGTGTCCGTGCTGTGGACACGATCACGGCTTCTCTCATCTCACTTCACCTCTAACGATTCACTCGCCTTGGACGATTTGAACCCAGGTCCGAAAGGATCCTGGGAGTCGGTCTGACATTAGGCCGTCGAGGGCTCCAGCCCCACGAAATCCCGGAATGATCCCCCATCTTCCGCGAGCTTGCGTAACAAGGGCGCGGGCTCTAGCTCGGGATCGTATTCCTTCGAAAAACGATCCAGGTCTTCGACGATATTGTCCAATCCGATCTGGTCCGCATAGTAGGTCAGGCCGCCTCGATACGTGGGCCAGCCGTACCCATATACCCAGATCACGTCGATGGCCGCGGCACTCAATGCGATGCCCTCGTCCAATATCTTCGCCGCCTCGTTGACCATCGCGTAGATCATTCGCTTCAGCATGTCCTCCGCAGAAATCTCCTCGCGAGTGATACCGGCCCTCTCGGAGACATCTCGGATGATCTGCTCTACGTCTGCGTTGGGGAGAGGTGCTCTGCTGCCCTCGCCATAATCGTAAAAACCGCCTCCGGTTTTTTGGCCCCGACGGCCACGTGCGCAGAGCTGATGCCGGATGTTGGTGTCCTTGTCGGGGGTCTCGTCGCCCAACCAGCCGATATCCAAGCCAGCGAGATCGCGCATCGCAAAAGGACCCATCGGGAAGCCGAAGTCGAAGACTACTTGGTCGATCTCTTTGGGCATCGCGTTCTTCAGAAGCAGATCCTCGGATTGCCGCATGCGTGCGCCGAGAATCCGATTGCCCACGAATCCACGGCACACTCCCACGACGACGGCCACCTTTCCAAGGTCCGTGCCGAGTTTCATGCAGGTCGCGATCACTTCCTTCGACGTCTCATCCCCTCGTACGACCTCCAGTAAACGCATGATGTGCGCAGGGCTGAAGAAATGCAGCCCGATCACGTCCTCGGGACGGGATGTCACCGCCGCGATCTCGTTGATGTCGAGATAAGACGTATTGGAAGCCAAGACACAGCCTGGCCTGCAGATGTCGTCCATCTTCTCGAACACCGACTTCTTGAGGTCCATGTCCTCGAAGACGGCCTCGATGACCAGATCCGCATCGGAAAGCGCTTGGTAGTCCAGAGACCCTGTGAGCAGGGATAGGCGTTCCGTCACGTCGTCTTCGGTCATCCGCCCTTTTCGGGCGCTGTCGGTGTAATTCTTTTCGATAACTCCGATCCCACGGTTCAACGCCTCTTGGCCAGCCTCGATGAGGGTCACCGGAATCCCGCGGTTGAGGAAACTCATCGAGATTCCACCGCCCATGGTCCCGGCGCCAATCACACCCACCGTTTTGATTTCACGGGTGGGCGTGTCTTTGGGTACATCGGGGATCTTCTTGGCCTGTCGCTCGGCGAAGAAGAAATACTGCTGGGCTTTCGCCTCCGGACTGGTCTGGCACTCGACGAATAGCTTCCGCTCGTTTTGCAGGGCTTCGTCGAAGGGCAGACGAACGGCGGCCTCCACCGACTGGATGATGGCTTCCGGAGCCTTGAATCCTCGAGTCTTTCGAGCGATGGACTCGCGAAAATCGTCGAAGAGCGCGGGATTCTGTCGGGCACCCTCCAGTTTGTCGTCCAGATCGCGAATCTTGACCAAGGGCCTGCCCTCCCTGATCACTCTCTTGGCGAACGCAATGGCACCGGGCAGGAGATCCCCCTCGACGATTTCATCCACGAGACCCCCGGCGAGCGCTTGTCCCGCGGAGATGGGATTTCCGGAGGTCATCATCTCCAGGGCTTTTTGCACGCCCATCACGCGCGGAAGGCGAACCGTACCACCCGCGCCGGGGATGATCCCCAGCTTTACCTCGGGAAGCCCGAGCTTGGCCCCCGTCACGGCCACTCGATAATGACACCCCAGCGCGGTCTCCAACCCACCCCCGAGCGCCGTCCCATGGATGGCGGCGATCACGGGCTTCGACGCGCCTTCGAACGCTTCGATCACCTGGGTCGTCGTGGGTGCGTCGGGGACGTTCGGATTGGCGAACTCGGTGATGTCCATGCCGGGGAAGAAGGTCCGCCCCTCACAATGGAGTACGACGGCCTGCACCTCGTCGTCGCCTTCGGCCTCCCGCAGGCCGTCGACGAGTCCCTGCCGGACATGGTAGCTCATGGCATTGACCGGAGGATTGCTCGAGATGAGGACGCCGACGCCGTCCTGAACGTCGTAGGAAACGGATTGGCTCAGCTCTTTCATGCGGATCCTTGGAGGCCGGTGAGCGACAAAGATGTCAAAGGTGGGTGAGGCGCGCGAGCCATACCCATGCTTATCTGGCTTCCATCATTGCCAATCTCATGGTCGGAACTAATCTCCTAGTCGAAACTCATGATGTCGGTCCACCATGTCGGTCCTTGTCACATGCTCCGGAGGAAGGGCGAAGCTCATGGTTCGGTGGGGACGAGCAGCATTGGCGGTTTTGGTCGCGTGGGCTCTGACACTCACGTGCGCTCTTGCGGGCGGCGCCCAGCAGGCCGTCGAGGCCCAGGACGACGAGGAGCGCGCGGTGATCGCGGCCGCCCAGGCCTTGTTCGATGCCATGGAGGCACTGGACGCTGAAGCGTTCCGGAACTCGATGGTCCCGCAGGGCTCCCTCCTGGCCGTCGGACCCGAGACCACACGACGGACGACACGAGACGACTTCGCGGCCCGCATTGCCGAGCAGACCAGACCCATGATCGAGCGCATGTGGGATCCGGACGTCCGCATCGATGGGCCGGTCGCGACGTTGTGGGCACCCTATGACTTCTACAGCGGCCTGGAGTTCAGTCACTGCGGAACCGACGCGTTCCAGATGGCCAAGACGCCGGAGGGCTGGAAGGTCGTCATCGTGACCTACACGGCGCAGATGCCACCGACCTGTAACACGCATCCGGAGGGGGCCCCTACGGGGGCGCAGGACCGAGACGAATCGCTCGCCGGCGCCATCGATTTTCATGCTCACGCCGGTCCCGATTCCCGCCCTCGATCGGTGAACGATCTGGAGGTGGCCCGCATGACCAAACGCGCCGGTCTGCGTGGAATCGTGCTCAAGAACCACTTCACCATGACCGCCGACCGCGCCGCTCTGGCGATGGAACAGGTCGATGGTCTCGAGATCTTCGGTGGGGTGGTCCTGAACCGGGCTGTTGGAGGCCTCAACGCCGAGGCGGTCCGCCAGATGGTACAGTTCAGTGGCGATCGAGGTAAGGTCGTGTGGCTGCCCACGTTTGACGCGGAGTGGTATGTCAGTGCGCAGGGTGGATCGACCCCCTTCGTGTCCGTGACCCGGAACGGTGAACCGCTGCCCGAGCTCGCTGAGATCTTCTCGCTCGTGGCCGAGCACGACCTCGTGCTCGCCACGGGTCACTCGGCGCCGGAGGAAGTGCTGGTCCTCATCCCCGAGGCCCAGCGCCAAGGGGTTGAGCGCATCCTCGTGACGCACGTCTTCTCTCAGCGTCCCTCCCGCGCGCAGATGCAGCAGATGGCGGACGCCGGCGCGATTCTCGAGATCGACTGGTACGCAGTGCATCTTGGGAACCAGAGCCTCGACACCTATGTCTCGGCCATCCAGGAGATCGGCGCCGAGCATTTCCTGATGTCGTCCGATCTCGGACAAGCGACGAGTCCGTCACATGTGGATGGCCTGCGGGCTTACGTCACTGCGCTTCGCGGCGCGGGTGTCACCGACGACCAGATCGACCTGATGCTGCGGCGCAACCCTGCGCGGTTGCTGGGTTTAGAGCCTTAGCTGATCGGAAGCACGATTTCCGCGTCGGCTCCGGACCAGATGCGTTGAGAACCTTCTCGCGCCTCGCAGGCTTAGCTTGAGGCCATCCGCCATCCCCGGCCCAGGCCACCTCAACGAGCGATCCATGACTCCGGCGACCCATCTCACCCCCTTGCGCCGCAACAGCCGCCGACTGCTCATTGCCCTCGCTGCAGCGTCTCCCTTGCCCATGTCTGCCCAGGTCAACGTAGAGGCGCTCCGGAGTGACGATCCACCGCTCGGATACTCGGGCACCTTCGGTGGGGATCTGACCCTGCGGACTGGAAACGTCGACTTGGTCCAGCTCGGTTTGAACGCACGCGTCTACAACGTGACGGAATCGGTAACCCGGCTCATCGTAGGAAACGGGGGACTCGGTTTTCTCGGCGGGAGCCGCTTTGCATCGTCCGGTCTGTTGCACTATCGCCAGACCTACCGCTACGACGGCATCGTCTCGCCGGAGTGGTGGGGACAAGTGAACTACGATCGACCTCAACTCCTCGACTTCAGAATGATCACTGGGGGTGGAGTGCGGATCTCCTTCGCCAGCGGAGAATCGGGAGAGTTCGGTATGGGCGCTGGTGTCATGTTGGAACACGAGCGACTGGACCTCCCCGAGACGGCGGTGCACGATGATCGCACCACTGACATCCGGGGGAGCTACTTCCTCACCCTGCGTTTGGTACCAACCGAGAACCTCGTCATCACGTCTACGACGTATCTACAGCCCGTCGTCACCGACTGGAATGATATGCGGACGCTCGCGAATCTTCGAGTGGCGTCCTCCGTGACTGATGAACTGGATCTCACCGTATCGTTCGATCTCCGCTACGACGGTGGACCGCCCGACGGCATCAGCGCGCTGGATACGAGCTTGAGAACCGGAATCCGGTATTCCTACTAGCGTCGCGGTGCCACCGCTATGCTTGCCCCTGTGCCTCCGGCTCGGATCGCTCCGCTTCCTGGTGCAGCTTCATGTTCAGCATGCGAAGCGTCGCCTCGACACCAGCGAGCACCTGGTTGGCGTTGACGCCGCGTGTTCTCACGGTGCGCGGGCCGTCCCGCCAGACGATCAACGCTTCGGTCAGCGCGCTGGTTCTGCCGCCCTTGGGGATGCGTACTTCGTAGTCCACCAGCTCCGGGAATTCGAAGTCGGGGGGGAGCACTTTGCGGATCGCGTCGGTGAAGGCGTCGAACCCGCCGGTTCCCGCGCCGGAGGATTCATGGACCTCGCCGTTCACGCTGACCCGGATGTTCGCCGTCGACGCGTGGTCGAGCTCGCTCGTGACTGAGCAAGCCAACAGTTCGATGTGGCGGAAGTCCTTGCGCTCCAACACGTCGGCGATGATGAACGGGAGGTCCTCCGCCGTGACGGTCGCTTTGGAATCCCCGATGCTCACGATCCGCTTCAGCACCTCCGCCTGATCCTCGGGCGACAGGCTGATGCCGAGCTCTTCCAGGTTCTTCATGAGCGAGGCCTTCCCGCTCATCTTGCCGAGCGCATAGCTGCGCTTGCGGTCGAAACGCTCCGGGCTCAAAGGCGTTTGATACAGGTCGCCCTTGCGATCGCCGTCGGCGTGGATGCCGCTGGTCTGGGTGAACACGTCGGCCCCGATCACGGGCGCGTTGTCGGCCACCCGTTTGCCCGAGAAGTTCTCCACCATCCGGCTCAGCGCGAGGATCTTGGTCTCGTCGATCGACAGGGTCATGCCCAACTTGTCGCGAAGCGCGACCGCGACCTCGGCGAGGGACACGTTCCCCGCCCGCTCCCCAAGGCAATTGACCGTGCAGTGGATGGTGCGGATGCCGGCCTCGACCGCCCTCATGGCGTTGGCCGTGGCCAGCCCATAGTCGTTGTGGGGATGAAAGTCGAACGTCTGTTCGGGGAAGCGCGCGATCATGTCCGACAGGCTCGCATGGACCTCATCCGGCGTCAGCACACCCAGCGTGTCGGGCAGCATGACATGCGCAACGCCCGTTCCCCGCAGTCCTTCCACGAGGGCGTACACGTAATCGCGGCTGTCTCGGTACCCGTTGGACCAGTCCTCGAGGTACACGTTGACCGCGAGCCCCTGCTCGCGAGCGTACTCCACCGTGCGACGGATGTCCTCCAGATGCTGCTCGGGGGTTCGCCGCAACTGCATACGGCAGTGTTGCTCGCTACCCTTGGTGAGCAGGTTCATGACACGCCCGCCGGTCGATACGATCCAGTCCGCACTTCGGCGTTCGTCCACGAACCCCAGGATCTCGACCCGCTCGAGGCAACCCTCTGAAGCCGCCCACCCGGCGATCCGGGTTACGGCCTCCGTTTCACCCGCGGACACGCCGGCCGAGGCGACCTCGATGCGATCGACCCGCAGCGAGCCGAGCAGGGCCTTGGCGATGCTGACCTTCTCGGCTGTGGAGAACGAGACGTCACGGGTCTGCTCGCCGTCCCGCAGCGTCGTGTCCATCAGCTGAACGTGATCGCCGGTATTCATGCGCAGTTTTCCTACCACCCGATCGGTCGATCGGTGTCATCGAGAATCGCGGAAGAGATGGACTCTAACAGCGCAGCGCCCGGAGTCCACTCCATCCTCGCTCAGCAGCTTACTCCTCCTTCTCCCGGAATCCGATCCGGTGGTAAGGATTCACCACGCTGGTCGCCACGTTCTTGAGGTGCGCGCTGACGCGCTTCAGGTAGCGCAAGTAGATGGCCACCGTGGCCGCATGCCCCGACCGTCCCGACAACGCCTCACCCGAGCACAGCAAACGCAGGTTGTCGTCCACCTTGGCCGCAATGATGGCGTGAGATCCGATGATGCCCCTGGCCTTGGCCTCGTCGGATCCCTCTAGGGCGGGCACGATGTCGTCGAACATCTGAGCCAGGCTCTTTTCGATCTCGACCACTTCGCCGTGAAGGTCCAGCCCGTCGAACGGCCCCGGAACGGCGCCCGCCAACTCGACGATGTTCTTGGTGTAGTCGCCGATCCGCTCGGTGTCGATGACGATCGACGTAAGCACGAGCCCAAGGTTGATGTCCGGCTTGGATGACACGGACATGTGCGTGACGATCTTCCGACGAACGCTCCGCTCGTACTTGTTGAGCTGCTGATCACGCTTGTAGATGTCGGTATCGAGCGCGCCCTCGGCGTGAAGCTGCGCTACGGCGTGGTCGAACATGTCGTGGGAGGCGTGAAGCATCCGGATGGCCTCGTCGTATGCCTCCTGCAGCGGGCCCTGGGACCTGAAGAGCGTGACAATTTCCTTCCACATGGCTTGCTGACCTTTCGACTACAGAATGAAGTAGAGAATAGGGATGATGTGGAGCAATACGTATGCCGTCATCACCCCCGCTGAGCTGATCCTGGTCCGAGCCGCATACGCGCCAACCTTCTGCGCCATCCAGATGGGAGCCGCTCGAAGCGGATAGAAGATCGCGATCCCCAGCAGATTGAAGCAGAGGTGGGCAAGAGCCACGGTCACCGCCGCGGCGCTGGCTGTCGAGAAGGAAGCCAAGATTGCCGTAATCGTCGTTCCGATGTTGGCTCCGAGTGTGTAGGGGAAGATCTGCCTGAGCGACAGGACCCCGGTCCCTGCCAGCGGGACGATCAGTGAAGTCGTCGCCGAGCTGCTCTGCACCGCCGCGGTCGTCACGATACCGAGACCGAAGCTGGTGACGTCGTTCCGGAAGAGGACCCGGTCGAAGAGGGCGGCCATCCTCTCCAGAAACACGCCGCGCATGAGGGCCATCAACTGCCTGAGGGCGATGAAGAGGACGAGTAGCGAGATGCCGATGAGCGGCAACTCATAGGGGACCGCCCCGGAAACCAAGTCGGCGAGCGGCCTCACGACGGCCTTGAGCGGGCTGGCGAGACTCATCCCACCCGCGCCCGCGAAGACGCCCTGGAGGAACACCGCCGCCCTTTCTACCGGATGGAAGAGAATCTCCACTGGCAAGATGAATACCGCCGCCAGGACATTGAAGAAATCGTGCACCGTCGATGCCGCGAATGCCCGCTCGAACTCAGCCGGACGCGTGATGTGCCCCATGGAGACGAGGGTATTCGTGGTCGTCGTTCCGATGTTCGCGCCCATGAGCATGGGAACGGCCAATCCGATGGTGAGGGCCTGTGAGGCGACCAGGCCGACGATGATGGTCGTGGTGGTGGACGAGCTCTGGATCAGGCTCGTGGCCAGAAACCCTATGAAGAGCCCCGCCACCGGATCCGCGGCCGTGTTCAGAAGCTGTTCCGCGAAGCCGCTACCGCCCATCCTGAACGCCGTGCTCATCAGCTCTATGCTGAAAAAGAACAGGTAGAGCAGAACGAGAAAGTAGAGGATATGGCCGATCACCCGGATCGGGCTGGTCTTATGTTCAGGGTGCAATATGTTCGGTTCGGACACCAGGGGAAGGTCCTCTTCTGAGAAGGTCTTCTCGCAGTAACAGGATCAGCCGCCGGGAAACTATAGGCTTGCCACCACCGGGAAAAGCCACCCGTGATAATGGCGCCCGCCGCGCGAGATCCTTGCAGCCCCGGACACACCAAACGCATCTTGTGCGCCATGTCCGACGCCATCGAGCGAAGCCCCAGCCAGAGCATCTTGTTTCTCTGTGTCGCGAATTCTGCCCGCAGCCAGATGGCCGAGGGCCTCGCCCGGAAGATGCTCGGCGAGCGGGCCAGTGTTGCGAGCGCAGGCTCGAATCCCGCCCCCGTAAATGCTCATGCCGTCGAGGCCATGGCGGAGATTGGTATCGACATCGCCGATCAATATTCGAAATCCGTGGACACGATCGATCTATCAGACATCGACATAGTGGTGACGCTTTGCGCCGAGGAGGTCTGCCCCATCTTGCCCAGCCGAGTTCGGCGGCTGCACTGGCCGATTCTCGATCCCGCCGGGCAGGACCGAGGTGAACAGGCACATTTCCGTGCCGCCCGCGACGTGATCCGAGAGAAGATCGAGGATCTGGCTACCACTTTGTCGGCTATCCCCGATTGAGGAAACTCGCCTGTGCAGTGAGATTCGTGCCGGCGGAGGAGCGTCCCCCGGCGAACTCAATCAGAGAGACAAACCCAATGCGACAGTTCTTCATCGCCATGCTCGGAGTGGTGCTTTGCCTGGCGTCTGTGGAGGCCTCCGCGCAGGAGATCTCCGCCCGCGCCGCCACCATCCGCTTCGGCGGGCGCATGCACGCTCAGTACTCGGCTTCCTCAGCCTCCTCCTCCATCGACGATTTCTTCTTCCGGCGCGTTCGGCTCATCGCAGACATCGATGTGACCGATTTCTTCAGTGCACGGGTGCAGCCGGATTTCGCTGGTGGTAAGGCCCTGCTGCAAGATGCTTACGTCCGCCTGAATTTCTCCGACAACCTCCGGATCTCCATGGGCCAGTTCAAGCGGGCCTTCGACCTGTTTGAGCTGTCCAGTTCCACGGATCTCTCCATTATCGAGCGCGATGGTCGGGTGGAGGGTCTGAGCGGGTGCACCGGTGTGAGCGGGGTCTGTTCATACAGTCGTCTGACCGAGAAGCTCGAATACGCCGCACGCGACCAGGGCATCAGGCTCGAGGCTTCGGGCGGGAGCCTGTCCTTCTTGGCTACCATGACCAACGGCACCGGCATCAACGTGGACGACGAGAACGGGTCGAAGTCCTATGCGGGCAGACTGACCCTCGCCGCCACCGCCAACATCAGGGTGTCCGGCCAGTACCACCTGCACGATTACGCGGCGCCCGCCGGGGGGAACGAGTACGCCGGCGCGTGGAGCGTCGACGTCGAGGTCGGCACCTGGCGTGACGGGTTGCACGTCCAGGCCGCGGTCACGGGTGGCGACAACTGGAAGGCGCTCGATCCTTCCGGCGATGCCGCGCCGTTCACCGCCTTCCAGGCTGTGGTGAGCTACTACATTCCTGTCGAGGGATCCCGATTTATCGGCGTCGAGCCGCTGGGTCGTGTGAGCTACGCGGATCCGGACGGCGACACCGACGACGACGGCGCCTTCATTTTCACCCCCGGCCTCATGGCGTACATTCAGGGCAGGACCAAGCTCGGCGTGAACTTGGACGTCTTCTCACCACAGACCGGCAACACAGAGTACTCGTTCAAGGCACAGGCATTCCTCTACTTCTGATCTCCAGGTCCCCGAATTCCGGGCTCAGGTAACGATGTACAAACTCATCCGTCCCGCCATCCTCCTTCCGGTCGTCCTCTCGCTGGCCCCGGCGGCAGAACTCTCTGCCCAGTTGGATCCGTTCACTCGTGCCGACACGCTACGCGGCTCGGACGGGCCCGCGCGCACCTGGTGGGACGTGAGCTTCTACGATCTACACGTCACGATCGAACCGGAAAGCCTGCGAATACACGGGTGGAACGCGATCACCTACCGGGTGGTGGAACCGGCCACGGAGATGCAGATCGACCTGCAGATGCCGATGGAGATCGACAGCATCGTGCAAGAGGGTCGGGCGGTCGATTACCGCAGGGATGGCAACGCGTTCTTCGTGACGCTCCGTGCGGATCAGGCGGCGGGGCAGACCAAACGAATCACGGTGTACTACCACGGCATCCCGCGTGCCGCCGAGAATCCCCCGTGGGATGGGGGGTTCATCTGGAGAGAGGACCGTAGTGGGAACCTCTGGGTGGCCACGGCCAACCAGGGCCTCGGAGCCAGCGTGTGGTGGCCGACCAAGGATCTTCAAGCCGCCGAGCCCGACAGTCAACGCATCGCGATCACCGTGCCCGACCCCTACGTGGACGTCTCCAACGGGCGGCTGCGCTCAACTACGCCCAATGGTGATGGCACCACGACGTACGAGTGGTTTGTCGCCAAGCCGATCAACAACTACAACGTCACGGTAACCATGGGCGACTACGCCCATTGGCAAGAAGAGTTCGAGGGCGAACTCGGCACATTGACGATGGACTTCTGGCCCCTCGCCGAGAACGAAGCGGACGCACGGGCGCACTGGGGGCAAGCACGCTCGACCTTGCAGTGCTTCGAGGAATGGTTCGGACCGTATCCGTGGTACGAAGACGGTTTCAAGCTCATCGAAACACCGCACCTCGGCATGGAGCACCAAAGTGCGGTCGCCTATGGAAACGGCTACCAGAACGGGTATCTCGGCAACGACCTGTCGGGAACGGGCCAGGGCCTCACGTGGGACTACATCATCATACACGAATCGGCGCACGAGTGGTGGGGGAACAGCCTCACCGCGGCCGACCCGGCGGAGAACTGGATCCACGAGGGCTTCGGAACGTATGCGGAGAACCTCTACATCGAATGTCTCACCGGGAGCCAAGAAGACGCCGCCGAGTACGTGATCGGCACGCGTCAGAGAATCGCCAACCAGGAACCGGTGATCGGAGACTTCGGGGTCAACGCCGAAGCCCCCGGTGACATCTACAGCAAGGGCGCCAATCTCCTGCACACGCTTCGCCAAGTCGTAGATGATGACGAGATCTGGCGGGACGTGTTGCGCGGCCTGCAAGCAACCTTTCGGCACTCGATCGTGACAAGCGAGCAAGTCGAGCGATACATCAGCGAACAGGCGGACATCAACCTCTCGAGGGTCTTCGATCAGTACCTACGAACGACCATGATCCCGATTCTCGAGTTCCGGAGGGACGGGGACTCGATGTCCTACCGATGGAACAACGTCGTCGACGGCTTCGACATGCCCGTTCGCGTATCGTTCGACGACGACCAACCGACGCGCCTGCTGGCGACCACAGAGTGGCAATCGGTGGAGGCCGCGGGGCGGATTCAGGTGGATCCCAATTTCTACATCGGGGCGCGCCAAGTCCCCTGAATGATGCTCTTCCTGCGGCGGGGGCTCACGCAGGCACGAACGCCAAGAACCGTCGCGGATTATCCCGCTGGATCGCCCCCAGCACATCCTCGTCGATCCCGGCTTCACGTAGCAGCGGCGCAAAAACCGTGACCGAGTTGCCGTAGCCCGGACGCCTCTCGGACCGGTTGCCGGTGTAATCCGACGAGATGAGCAGCTTGTCCGCGTGCCCTGCTTCCAGAAACGCCATGATCGTCACGACCTTCTGCGGGTCGTCCACGCGCCCGCCGGTCACCCGGTCGAAGCCGACGAACGCACCGCGCTCGGCGATCTCGATCAGCACGCTCGCCGACGGGTCGTCGAGACAGCACGCGTGGCCGATCACGATGTTGCTCGCGCTCACACCGACCGACTCGAGGACGTCGAGCTGCCGGAGGCCCTGGTCCGGCGTGACGTTCTCGCCGGTGCCGTAGGCGTTGTGCGTGAAGACCGGCAGGCCGGTGGCAACGTGCGCCTTTGCCACGGCGCGGAACACCTTGCGTTCGCTCGCCGTCATTTCGGCGGCGTTCGAACTCTGCCCGATCTCGCCGTACGCACCGAGCCGATAACGGGCCGCGTCGGCCACCAGCCCCTCGGCGATCTGATCCTCGCTACTCGTCGCGACCTCGGGCTGATGGAAGTTCTCCATGTAGTATCCGGTGCACGCCACGACGTGAACGTCGGTTTCGTTGGCGACTCGCATCACCGCGTCGAGATCGCGTCCAAGGTCCCGATGCCCGCCATCGACGATGCACCCGACCCCTTCCGAGGCAGCGACCTGGATCTCACGGATAACGTTGTCGACGTCATCGGTCGCGGAGGGCCGATCAGGGGACATGCGGATCGACAAGTGCTCATGGAACAGCGTCACGCCGCCGATGTCAGCGGGGTCAATGTCTCCCAGCACGGTCCGGATGATCGCGTCCCGTGAGACTCCAGCCAGTCCAGGATCCGCCTGTTCGAAGCTGCAGCCGGCGACCAGGCCGAGCCCGGCCGCACCGCCGAGGAGCTGGATCACCTCACGACGGGTGAACCCAGCGGAGTGGTCATTTCGATCCATGTCTGCCCCTCTATTTGTCTCGCGACTACTCGTGGTCTAGCGACTACTGGCGGTCTAGCGACTACTCGTGGTCTAACGGCTCGGAACTCAACGGCCTCCCGCTGACTGCCTCTCCTGGTAACGAGCACCGCTCAACATGCCCGTCATCGAGTAATTGCCCTCGTGACAGGCGTACTCGTAGATCATCTGGTCGAACGCCCGCCAGGGAATCTGCCCGCCCCACACCTCGGTATAGGTCCTCGGATCTTGAACCTCGAACTCGTAGAGGATGTTGTCTTCGTCGATACGGGTGAGGCGCTCGATCACCTTCAGATCCGGTGAATTCGGGATCTTGTCGTTCAACTCGACGAAGCCCATGTCGGGGTGGATGTTGGTGGTCTCGACCACGAGCGTGTTGCCCTCCCAGCGGCCCCACGAGTCGCCGAACCAGGGCCGAACGTGCGCCGGCAGCCGATTCGGCTCTCCGAGCCGGATGATGCGCGTGTCGTGGATCATCTCCCCGTGGATCACCACGTAGTCCGCCGTCTGGATGACACGGATGTTGTTGTTGTATCCCCCCGAGGGCGTCATCGGAGGCCCGAGCGTAGCCGTGGGACTCGAGGCGTAGTAAACGATGCAACGGTCCGCCAGCGGCATCAGCTCAGGATGGTCGAATTGGCCGAACTGGGCCTTGAATCCATGGTACTCGTCCTTGCGCTCCTGGCCCTCGGCCGTAAGCGGAGGAATCCGGCCGTTCGACGGGTAGGTGATGAGGGAGGTCCGGGGCTCACCATTGACCACGGCCACGCGATCACCTTGCTCGAACCAGACCTGGTTGTAGCTGCCGACGTTGCCACCCGCGGGCGGTGCAGGACGGTCCGGGTCGCTCGGCTGGGAACCACGGACGATACGGTCCACGAATCCTTGCTCGCGCTGGGCGACCTCCTCTGGGGTATAGACCGGACCCTGGCCCGGGCGACGTTGGAACGGAGTCATCGTGGCGTTGCTCCACGTTCCCTGAAGGTCCGGGTGACCGTCGGGCGTGCGCGGCATCACCCACTGCTGAGCCGCCACGGGGGAGAGAAGCCCTGCCGCGGCGGTCGAGAGGCACAGCACCAGAATCGAAGTCGAAGATCGCATGCTCATCGCCTGTCCTCTGACTGATGGAATCCAACACAGATGTAACGCGCCCACGCTCGAAAAGCGACCGAAACGGCGACCTCGAGCTGGGCTGTCCATGACGTGCGGATCTCGATGAACGCAGCCACGCAGATCTCACGTGCATATCAGTACAGATCTCGACGGACACGCCCATGTGGCTCTCGACGGACACATCACGCCGGCGTACTATCCAGGCAACCAAACACCGAGAGGAAGACCATGCTGCAGCCAACCGCCGAGCTCAGGCTCACGGCCCTCGTCGTAGTGCTCTCCACCCTTCTGCTCGGTCCGGGCGTCCAAGCCGCCCAGGCGCAGGCCAACGAGGGATTCACGTACGAGACGCTGCGTTCCCCGGTGATGGGTCTCCGCGGGGTGGTGGCCACGAGTCAACCGCTCGCCTCGAACGCCGGACTCGACATCCTGAAGGCGGGTGGCAACGCCATCGACGCAGCCGTCGCCACCGCTGCGGTGCTGACCCTCGTCGAGCCCAACAGCACGAGCATCGGCGGTGACGCGTTCATCATGATCTACATCGCCGAGGAAGATAGGTTGGTCGGCATCAACGCCAGCGGGCGGGCCCCCTACTCGATGACGCTCGACGCGCTGAACACGAAGCTGGACAAGCACGGGATGGATCGCATCCGTGGCATCTACTCCGTCTCGGTGCCCGGGGCGGTCGACGGATGGTTCGAGGTACTCGAGAAGTACGGGACCATGACCATGGCCGAGGTCCTCGAGCCCGCCATCTACTACGCAGAGAATGGCTTCCCGGTCTCGCCCATCATCGCCGGCGCTTGGCTGGGACTTGAGCGGAATCAGGAGCCGTCTACGAGGGCTGCACTGCTGCTCAACGGCGAGCGAGCGCCCAGGGCCGGCGATGTGTTCCGCAACCCGGACTTGGCTCACTCGTTCAGGCTGCTCGCGGAACACGGCCGGGACGCCTATTACAGGGGGCCCATCGCCGAGGCCATCGTGGCGTACTCCGACGAGCACGACGGCTTCCTCACCATGAAGGACTTCGAGGATCACACCTCGACGTGGGTCGAGCCGATCTACGCCGACTACAAGAACTACCGGCTCTACGAACTACCGCCCAACGGCCAGGGCATCGCCGCGCTCGAGATGATTCAGATCCTCGAGAACGTCGACCTCGCCGCGATGGGCCACAACTCCGCGGAGTACCTCCATCACATCATCGAGGCCAAGAAACTCGCCTACGCCGACATCCAGATGTGGAACGGGGATCCGGAGTTCAACGATCTCCCGACGCAGGAGATCATCTCCACCGAGTACGCTCGACGGCAGTTCGAGCGCATCGACCCGACGAGAGCCATGGAACGTCCCGAATCGGGCATCGACGGTAACGGAGACACGATCCTTCTCGAGGTCATGGACAAGGACCACAACGCAGTCTCATTCATCTACAGCATCTACTCGGGCTTCGGTTCCGGCCTCGTGGCTCCGGGAACCGGCTTCCCGCTCCAGAACCGGGCCGCGCTCTTCTCGCGGGAGCCCGGCCACGTCAACGTCGTCGAGCCGCACAAGCGGCCCTTCCATACGATCATCCCGGCGATGGCGTTCAAGGACGGAGAGTTCTTCATGACGTTCGGGGCCATGGGTGGCGCCGTTCAGCCCCAGCAGCATGTGCAGATCTTCCTCAACGTCGTCGAGTTCGGCATGAACGCGCAGCAAGCCGTCGAGATCCCCCGGATCAATCACAACAGCGGGATGAGCGTCACCGTCGAGCCCGGCATCGACGAGGCGACATTGGTCCAGCTTGAGGCGATGGGTCACGAGATTCGGCGCAGGACGACGCGCGGAGGGGTGGGGGGCGCTCAGCTGATCATGTTCGACCGGGACACCGGTGCCATCATAGGCGGATCGACACCGCACAAGGACGGCATGGCGGTGGCGTACTAGAGGCGTGACATGAGAACGATCACGATGGCGGAACGGCTCTTGTGGAGTGTTCTCTTTGCCGTGCTCCTGACCGGATCTCTTCGCTCGGAGGCTGAATCGCAAGCGGCGTCGCAGGAGGAGGCACTCGCGATCAACCTGGCAGACGTAGACTGGGGTCCACCGGGCAACACGCCACGCTTTCCGCAAGGAGTTCGCACCTCGCAAATCGGTATCGATCCGGACAACGGTGGGCCGACGTACTACGCCAAGTTTCCAGCCGGATCACACTTCGACCTGCACTGGCACACACATGCCGAACACGTCGCGGTCATGAGCGGGGAAGTCACCATCGTTCTCGGGGAAAAGACGCACTCGCTGTCGACCGGTGGGTTCATCGTGATTCCGGCCAAAATGAATCACTCGTGGGACGTTCCTTCCGGTGGTGATGACGCCGTGATCTTGGTTCGACGTCGAGGGCCAGCCGACTTCCACTTCGTCGAGCCCTAACGCTCAAGCAGGTGCGGGCATCGTGACTGACGCCTGGTGGATCGAGTGGATCCCCGTTCGGGCCTTCGTGATCCTCTTGGTGATCTACGGGCTCGTCAGCCTCGTCTACTTGGTATTGGTGAACGAGGAGATCCTTGGCCGCCGAATGGTGCTGAAGAAGGGCACCGAAACTTGGGATTGGGTGTGGTTCGGGGTGTTCTCCCCGTTGTTTTTGGCGATCTACGGGGTCGCATGGCTCGACATCGGCTCTGGGAGGGCGTCGCTACCTCTTCGGGTATGGCCCATTGGTCTCGTCTTGTTCGTCCTCGGTGGCGCGCTCTTTACCCGGGCGATGGGGGAAAACCCGTTCTTCGAGAAGACCGTACGAATCCAGAGCGAACGGGGCCACCACGTGATCGACACCGGCCCCTACCGCGTCGTCCGCCAGCGTGTTCGTTCACGGCTCATTCCGGCAGTTTGGTAGTGGCTGATCACGAGATCGTAGGGATGCGAGTCGCTCCGAAGCCCGAGGGTCACGTACTCAGGAAGCCGACCATGGACTCCGCCCGAGCGCGTCTAACCGCCGCCGCCCTTTCCGTCCTGGGCATCTCATTGGCCGCCGCATGCAGCGGCCCACCCCAACCGATGGACGTGGTCGAAGCGACCATCGCCCAGATTCAAGACGAGACCCGCTCGGGACGAACGACCTGCCGCCTCGTGGTCCAGGCCCATCTCGATCGGATCGAAGCGTACGACGAATCCACGGTGAACGCGATCACCGTCGTGAACCCGAACGCACTCACGCGGGCGGACGAAATCGACGCCGCGATCGAGGCAGGCGATGAGCTCGGGCCCCTCTTTTGTGCCCCCCTTCTCGTGAAGGACAACTTCGACACGCATGATCTGCCGACCACCGGGGGGTCGATCGCGCTCATGGGGAGTCTCCCGCCCGACGACGCCTTCATGGTGCGGCGTATTCGCGAGGCGGACGCCATCGTCATCGCGAAGACGAACATGGCGGAGTGGGCGTTCAGCCCACGGCAGACGGTGAGCTCGTCGTACGACACGACCGCGAACGCCTATGCGCTGGACCGTGTACCGGCCGGCTCGAGTGGCGGCACGGCGTCGGGGGTGGCTGCGAGCTTCGGTGTCGCCGGACTGGGGAGCGACACCGGCAACTCGATCCGCGGGCCCTCTTCACACCTCGCGCTCGTGGGCATCCGCTCCACCATCGGGTTGACCAGCCGAGACGGCGTCATCCCCCTCTCTTTCGACCGGGACATCGCCGGGCCGATGGCCCGAACGGTCGAGGACGCCGCGAGGATATTCAACGTGGTGGCCGGATACGATCCGGCCGATCCGTACACGGAGGCGGGGAGAGGGCGCAAGGAGGCCGACTATACGGTCGCGCTCGATGAGGACGGTCTCCGCGGAGCACGGATCGCCGTGATGCGGGACCTGGTCGATACCGAGGATGCGGACAGCGCCGTCGTCAGAGTGTTCGAGCAGGCGTTGGCCGACCTGGCACGACTCGGCGCGGAGATCGTCGATCCCCTCGATTTCGACCTTCAGGCGGAACGCCGCCGTCCGAATATGTCCTGCCGGCGTTTCCGCTACGACATGCACGTCTATCTGGAATCGTTGGGAGAGGGCGCGCCCATTCGCGACGTCCTGGAAGTGCTGGAGACCGGTCAGTACTCCGATTACGCAGAGCGTTCACTCCGTCGCTACGAGGGCGTGCCCATGGACGTCCACCCCCGCGACGCCGATCCGCCCTGTCCGGACTACCTGGAAAACGAGGGGAGGCAAGCCTTTCTATCCGCGCTCGTCGCCGCCATGGACGCTGCCCGGGTCGACGCCGTCGTCTACCCCACGTGGACGAACCCCCCATCCCACATCGACCGCGCGGACGAGGAGTACCGCGGTGACAACAGCCAGGTGGTGGCCCCCGCGACCGGAATGCCCGCGATCACCGTCCCCATGGGCTTCACCTACGGACGTCTACCCGCGGGCCTTCAGATTCTGGCCCGCCCCTACGACGAGCTGCTCCTGTTCCGGCTCGCCTACGCCTACGAGCAGGGGACGCATCATCGGGGCACTCCCCAGGGCTTCCCTGTATTATGAGTTATACGTAATGTGGGGGCACCCAGGGGTCCAACGAGGTGTAGACGGGACACTGGACTGACGACAGGAGATCTCGACGATGCCGAAGATGATCAACAAGCACGCCGCTTTCGCTGCCACGCTGGCCTTCGGCCTGCTCGCTGCGGCTCCGCTGTTCGCCGACGCCGTGGTCAAGCACTTCGCCCTGAGCAGCTCCATCCCGGCCGCCGAAGCGACGATCGGGGAGGTCGCTGTCATCCAGCTGACGTTCACCCAGGTGCCTAAGGAAGAGGGCCGGCTGATCCGCCTGGCCAATCCTCAGGGGCAGCAAGTGAAGCTCGGCTCGATCCAGATGGACACCGAGAGGGTCATGTCTGCCCGCGTCGAGGCACAAGGGCTGG